>CAZHWV010000004.1:0-81211 GCA_964536185.1 uncultured Anaerolinea sp.
CTTCATTTCTGAACCGGCCAGCTTTAATACGTCCTTGCCATCAATGATGACCGACCCGGATGTGGGTTCGATCAAGCGCAGCATGGTCCGTCCAATGGTGGTTTTGCCGCAGCCGGATTCACCCACCATTCCGAGTGTTTCGCCCTCGCGAACAACGAAGCTGACGTTATCCACTGCGCGCACGTAATCTTTCACGCGTTGCAGCAGGCCTTCGCGCACGGGGAAGTATTTGACAAGATTTTTAACTTGAATAAGTTCATTTGCCGGGTTTGGGCTCATCAATAGCTCCGCTTGCCACGCCGCCCCGATGTCCTTCTGGAAAAATCCATAGCGGCGGCTCGCAATGTCATAAAGTGGATGTTATTTGAGAGGTGCTCGGTGTCCGTCAGTATCCTGATAGAGCCAGCAGCGCACGAGGTGATTTGGGCTGTGTGTAAAAAGCTCGGGTTCTTTTTCGGTACAGATCGCCAGGGCATATTCGGTCCGGGCACGGCAGCGTGGGGCAAACCGGCAGCCGACCGGCAGGTTGACCAGGTTGGGCACCGAACCGGGAATGACTTCCAGTCGATCTTTCAACTTGCCCAGCACCGGGATGGAACCGATCAATCCCTGGGTATAGGGGTGCAGCGGTGTTTCAAAGAGCGGTTGAACATCGGCTTGTTCGACAATATACCCGGCATACATCACCGCTATGCGCTCGGCCATTTCAGCTACCACGCCCAGATCATGCGTGATCAGAATGATGGCCGTGCCAATATTCTGGCGCAGGTTGCGCATCAAATCCAATATTTGCGCCTGGATGGTAACATCCAGGGCGGTGGTCGGCTCGTCGGCGATCAGCAAGTCGGGAACACAGGCCAGGGCCATGGCGATCATTACCCGTTGGGCCTGGCCGCCGGAAAGTTCGTGCGGATAGGCTTCGGCGCGTCTCGCCGGGTCGGGGATGCCCACCATCTGCAGTAGTTCAACTGCGCGGGCGCGTCCCTTTTCCTTACTCATGCTTTGGTGGATGCTGAGCACTTCCGCAATTTGGTCGCCCACCTTGAAAACAGGGTTCAGGGCGGTTTGCGGCTGCTGGAAAATCATCGAAACCCGATTCCCTCGCACCTGGATCATTTCGTCTTCGCTGGCGCGCACCAGGTCCTTGCCCTCGAAAAGAATCTCACCAGAAACGATCTTCCCTGGCGGGCTGATCAGACGCATGATGGATAGGGATGTGACGCTCTTGCCACAGCCCGATTCACCTACCAGTCCCATCACTTCACCCGGGTTGACATAAAAATCTACCCCGTCCACAGCTTTTACTACGCCATCTTCGGTATAGAAATAGGTCTTCAGATTTTTCACTTCGAGAAGCGGTTTTTTGGTTTTCTGCTCTGTCACCGGACAACTCCCGTCAGCTAAATTGGCTTTTATTATACTGGACTTTTGAAATAGAGACACAGCCCGAGGCCTTACCCTTAAATTAGCGCAGATTCCACGAGATTTTGGTTCCTACTCAGGCTCTTTGCGTTTCTATGCTGATTAGAACGCGGATAAGGGCTGATTTCCCGTAAGAGATTCGGGACGTTGTGGCGGATTCTCGCTGATATTTTTTGTTTTTTCGATAATCTGCGAATCCTGTCAAGACAATAAGAAAGAAAGAAGAAAATTATACAAAAATCCGTGTAAATCCGCGAAATCCGCGTTCAATTATTCGATGGCTGAGATACAGATTTTGATCTAATAATCCGTCTTCAAAGGTACGAAAGGGTTTTAATCACGATCGCGGGAACGTTTTGCCTCCACTGCCATTTGGGCAGCGCCTATTAATCCCAGAAAAATGCCGAGCACAGAAACAATGTATGAAAAGAAATTTAAGAACATTGTTGACTCTAACACTTTTATCACCATTAACAAGGGCAGCAGAAAGCCCAGGAAAACCAGGACAAACCCGATGATAATGATAGCGCGTGAGCTTATGCGTATCATTTGTGCAGCCAACAAGAGACCTGGTGTTCAGGTTCAATTTCGATTTCAGCGGGTAAATTGACATCACACTCGCCTTTAATCATTCTTGAACAGCGCGGATGAAAGCGGCAGCCTTCGGGAGGCTTTACCAGGCTGGGCGGCTCACCGGGGGGGACTTCCTTAAAGGTCTTGGCATTGTTGGCATCCGGATCCGAGGTCCCCAATAATAAAGCATGCGTATAGGGGTGCCCGGCGTTTTGCAGCAGGTTTTGAACTTTGGCTTTCTCAACCAACCGGCCAGCGTACATCACGAAAATGCGTTCGGAGAAATAGCTGACCGTCGAAAGGTCGTGGGTGATATAGATAACCGAGAGGTTATGTTTTTCCTGCAATCCGCGCAGAAGTTTCAGGATTTCAACGCGCACCGAAGCATCCAACATGGATACTGGTTCATCAGCGACGATAAACTTGGGTTCAAGGATCATCGCGCGGGCAATGACAACGCGTTGAAGTTGCCCGCCACTGAGCATGTGCGGGAATTTTTCGAGGAAATCTTCAACTGGAGCCAGCTTTACTTCTTCCATGGTCTTGTGGATGCGTTGCAGCCGCTCAGCTTTATCCCTGATTCCACCAATAATGAGCGGTTCTTCTAAAATGCGATGAACCGTCATGAAAGGCGGCAGCGCGCCAAAAGGGTCCTGTTGGACGTAACCAACCTGTGAGTGATACCAACGCATGGTCTTCGTGTCGAACTTGCTGATATCCTTGCCATTAAAAGTGATCGAACCTTTGGTTGGTTTATACAGGCCCAGAATGGTCTTCATCAAGCTGGATTTTCCGCAGCCAGATTCACCGACCACGGCTACGGCTTCGCCTCGGCGCAGGTCAAAACTGACGTTGTCCACAGCGCGAACATACCCGGCGTTGCCAAAGCCCCAACGGCGCAATTCGAACCATACATGCAGATCGGTGATCGAAAGAATCACATCCCGATCTACAGCCGGCGCCGGTATATTTTTTTCAATTGTAGTTGTCATCTGAGCAGACATGCCCGGCTCCTGTTATTGATGTAACCAACACTTGACTTTACGCCCGTCTTTTTCAAAAACAGGCGGTTCCTGAGTGCATTTTTCAAAGCGCATGGTGCAGCGCGCGGCAAAACGGCAACCTGTGGGCGGATTGATCAGGCTGGGTGGTTGGCCAGTAATAAACTCCAATTCCTTGGTCCCGCGCAGGCGCGGGACGCTGGACATGAGTTTCTGCGAGTAAGGGTGCATGGGCATCGAGAAAAAACGCTCGGCATCGCTCATTTCCACCACCTGGCCTGCATACATGACGGCTACATCGTCGGCCAATTCGCTGGACGTGGCAATATCATGGGTGATCAGGATGAAACTGACCCCCAGTTCCTTTTTAATGCGCTTGAGCACGTTGAAAATATTGGCCTGGGTCAGCACATCCAGGGCTGAGGTGGGTTCGTCCAAAATCACCAGGCTGGGCGAGGTCACCAGCGACATGGCAATCGCCACGCGCTGGCGCATACCGCCTGACAACTCAAACGGATAGCGATCCAGAAAGTCAGCCGAAACGCCCACATGCTGGAACATCTTGCGCGACATGGTCAGAGCTTCGGCCTTGGTCACGCCTAAATGGACCATGGCTGGTTCGGCCACCTGGTCACCCACCTTGAGCACCGGGTTCAGCGCGTTCATGGCTGCCTGGGGGACGATCGACATCGCCGCCCAGCGGATATCCTGGCGGAATTCTTCCTCGTTCAAGAGCATGATGTCTTTGCCATCCAGGAAAACCTGACCGCTGAAGGCATGCACATTTCGTGGCAACAGGCGCAAAATGGCTTTTGCCAGGGAACTCTTGCCGCAGCCGGATTCACGCAGCACGACCACCGCGCGGTTAAAGTCCAGATCAAAATCAACCCCATCCACGGCCTGGACCACCCCGCTCCCGGCGCGGAAGTGTAACAGGAGTTTATCCACACGTAACAGTTTTTTCTCTGCCATGGTTACATGCCTCTCAAGCGGGGATTGAAAATGCGGTCAAGCGCAAAGCCGAGCATGGCAAAGCCCAGGCCGGTGATCATCAATAGCGCCGCCGGCTCCAAAATCCAATAATACATGCCTTTGTACAGCGCCCCATGTGACCAGGCATCATTAATGATTTTGCCCCAGGTTGGCAGCACCGGGTCACCCAGGCCGAGCACAGCCAGTGTCGCTTCAAGGAACACAAAGGCTGGAATTGACGAGACCAGGCCAGGGATCAAGAGCGGGATCATGCGTGGAATCAGGTACAGGAAAACGATCCGCTGGTTGCTGGCGCCATAAGCGCGCGCGGCCTCAATATAGGTTGATTCTTTGACCTGCATGAATATAGCCCGGTAGCTCTTAATCGATCCGGTAAAGATACTCAACAGGATGGTCACACCCAGGATCAGCCAGATACTTCGCGAGTAAAAAGTGCCGACCATGATCAGGATGTTCAAGAAGGGCAGCACCAGGTTGATCTCGGTGATGCGCTGGATGAGTTCATCCACCCAGCCAGCGTACCAGGCGCCAATAGCAGCGATGATCATGGTCAGAACCGAGGTGCCCATCGAGGCGATCAGGCCAAATGCAAGCGCAATCGGCGCGCCCCAGAGTAACGGTACCATCAGGTCGCGGCGAGCATGGTCTGTGCCGGCCAGGCCGAAGACCAATCCGTGGAAGACGAATTCGGCATCCAGGTCAGTGCCTTCTTCAAAGGTTACAACGTTCAGGATCAGCTCGTACTCCCCTTTGAGCGGCGCGGCCGGGTCGGATTTGGGGATCGAGAACAACCCCTGCATGATTTCCCCCCCACCCAACCGGCGCTTTAACTTCTCATCCTGGGCAAAGCGGTAGGTTTGTTTCTTTTCCACACCAAAATCGCTGATGCGTGTTTTCCTGCCATCCGGACTCATCAAGTAAATCGATACAAAAGGTTGTTTTTCCTGGTAGGTTGAGTTGAAATACAACATCAACTCTTGCGGGAAATCATCATAAGAAAAATTGAACTTATATTTGATCTCAATTGAGCTGGTGCCCTGGGCGCCTGGCGTCACGACCTTGGTCATGCCACCGTCTAAACTTTTTACAGAAAAAGATTCGGGCAGCTTTTTCGCTGAGAATAAGTTGGTCCAGGCTGGTGGGGCGAAGCGCGGGTTTTGGTACCAGACGTCTTCACCACCGCGCCAAAGCCGGATGGCCTCATCATAAGGGATGGTGATCATGGCGTAGGTTGCCTGGGCGACCAGCAGCAGGATGACAAACACGCCTACAATGGCCGAAGGGTACTGCATCATTTCGCGGAAAGAGCTTTTAAGTGAGTTCATGGTTCGTTTTATCCGCCAACTTTAACTCTGGGGTCAACCAAGGCGTAGACGAAGTCGAGCAGAAAAACCGTTATCGCCAGTAAATAGGCATAAATGATCGTCGTCCCCACAATCACCGGTGTATCATACAGCCCTATCGCGGTAAAAGAGGTGCGTCCAAGGCCTGGCCAGAGGAAGACCGTCTCGGTGATGATTGCGCCGGTCCACAAACCGATCAACATCAGCGCAAAACTGGTGATGATGGTCGGCAGGGTTGGGCGCAGGATATAACGTTGTTCAATGTCGCGCGGCAGCAGGCCCTTGGCCTTGGCCATCTCAACATAGTCTTCGCTGGAATAAATCAGGAAGAAGGTGCGCCAGTTGTATATACTGATAAAGATGGCGCTAAAAACCAGCGAGGATGCTGGCAGAATCAGGTGCTGGAGCACGCTGATGGTATATTCAATTTTATTGTCCGGGGGTGGCGCTTCCACCATGCCGCCGAAGGGCAGGATTTTAAAGATAGCCGCAAAGATCAGGATGAAAAAAATGCCGTAGAACCAGGGTGGAGCTGCCGAAGTCGGCGATAGCGCAATCACCAGCTTATCCCAGAAACTGCCATACTTTCTGGAAAGTGACAGCGCCAGGTAAAGGCTGGTAAAAAATAATATTAAATTAGAAGAACCCATCAGCAGCAAGGTAGCTGGCAGGCGTTCCAGGATGATCAGGCGTACCAACTTGGAGCCGCTGTCGCTGGACATGTTGATGGCCCGGCCCAGGTTCATCTGCAGCGCATTGGTCAGGTACCTGAAGGTGCGAATTGCCACCGGTGTATCCAGGCCCAGGCGTTTCTCTTCAAGCCTGATCATATCATCAGCCAGTTTGCGCTTTACATCTGAAGCCATGTTGCGGTTGGCCGGGTTATTCATTACCATTTGCGTGACACGTTCGCGAATTTCGGAGCGCATGATCTGATCCACATACCCGCCCATATTTGCAATCACTATGGTCAAATATATTCCGATTACGATGGTCACAAACAGGGTAATCAACCTTACCCCTGTGTACCGCGCCACGCGGATCACGGTACTGCTGGAAGAAGATTTTTTTTCAGATTCTGAACCTGACGACTGGCTGCCGGATGTCATGTTCTTTCCTTGGGTGCTTGAGATTGATAGGGGCAAGGAAAAAGACCTTGCCCCTATCGTTACGATACGGATTACGTTACGTTCAAATTTACGGAGTTGTCACGAATTCCATGCTCGTGAAAGTAGGAACACTGACGGGCAGCGGGATGACCGCAATTTCGAGCTTATTCGAGCCAGCTTCAAGCTTGGCGGTCACATCCTTGGGCAGAACAACCTTGTACTGGCCATCGGCGACAACATCCGCCAGACCGACCAGGGCAACTTCGCCCTTGGCATTGTAAAGCAAGTACTTGACCTGCTTGATCTCGGCCTGCGGATAGGGCTCGCCCTTGAAGGTTACGAAGATATCAAAGGTAGCCTCGTCACCAATCTTGACCTGGCCTGCGCCATCCAGCTGGGCTTCAGCCAGTTTGGGTTCGCCGAAGTTGGACCAGCGGTCGGCCAGATCGGGGAATTCGGGATTGTTCTTGAGGGTCAGAGATTTCTCAGTCAGGAAGACCTTGTCCAAAACATACGGCCCGGTGCCAATCCAGAAGTGATTGTGTTCGGCGTAGAACTTGGCCAGGTTCGCATAGCGGGCCTTGGCTTCGTCGGCGCTGATGTACTGGCTCAGGGTGGCTGCGTATGGGATGAAAGCCTCGCCAGTCGCCTGGTCGAGATATTTCTTCAGGATATCCATGCTTGGGCCGCCGATGAAGCTGGTCTGTTCGATTTCAGCAGCGCCGGCTTTGTCGGGCGAGTATGCCAGTTCACCACCGGCTTCGGCCATGTTGGCAATCGCGTGGGAGTGCCAGCTGATTTCGCCATTGGTCGTAGTCGGCCACATGGAGACCACGTTCAGTTCAGCATCCAGGGCATACAGATCAGAGTAATATTCAATTGTCAAGGGCTCGGTGGAGGTGATCCGGAAGCCTTTGAACGAAGAGATGAAGGATTCGTAGCCAGGAACGGCCTGTTCATCATAGATCGCGCTGTCTTTATTGGCGCGGTCGAAACTGGTCAGAATAAAGGCGTTTACAAAGTCAGCCGCAGAGAGCGGGCTGCCATCATGCCACTTGACGACCTTGAACAGGTCAGCCGGGTAGGTGACAACGCTCTTGATCTTGGCGGTGGCGCCGTCCTTGAATTTTTCGCTGGCGGGGATGAATTTCTGATTCTTGGCATCCCAATCGACAAACGCGTCGGCCGGAACCTTGATTTCTTTTTCGAACTTCAGGTCAACCCAGTCAAGTGTCTTGCCAATCGGTAGGCCTTCTTGAGCGGTAACTTCGGCTTTTTCAAGGCGAAGCGGCCAGGCAAGACCGGTGTAGGGATCGAGCATAACACCACCGCTGCGTGTGGCGCGGATGGCGGCATTGTCGAAAGCCCAGTTGCTGCCATTGATTGGATTCCACGGCTCGGCAAACATGTCCGGCTCAGTCCACTTCAACTGGCCGCCTTCCTTATCCAGGAAGCGCGCGGTATAAGGCCAGACCTGGGCGCCTTCGATACCCGCGGCCAGGTCAGATGTGATCTGAACGTTACTGATATACGGAGCATAGTTTCGTCCGTCGATCAGGAAGACCTGGAGGGAATCCTGGAGGCACAGTTCCAGGGCCTTGGCCATCATTTCACGGCGCTGATCCAGATTAGTATAGTTGGAGTTATACAGATCATCGCCCAATTTCTGGAACTCAGGATCGACCTGGTTGGCCTGGAAAACCATCATGCCCTGAGCGCTGGAGGGCAGATACATTTCCTGGAATATGTTGCCGGCGTCACGGCTGATGGCAGTGGCGCTCCAGGCGGCAGTATAAACATGCCATTTGCCTTCGACGGGATCGCTGCCGACCCACAGGGGCGAGGCTTCGGACGATTTTTTGTACTGGCGATCAACGGTGAAGCCTGCGGCTTCGAGCTGGGTGGCAACATAATCGCCAATCGGCTTGCGGGTGCCATCGCTATCAGGGCGGATGAGCGTAATCAGGGTGACGGGCTTATCTTTAAACATCCATTTGCCATCTGCGCCCAGGCTTGCGCCCATGCCTTCCATCTCGGTCTTGATGATTTCCTTGGCCTTATCAAGATTGTAGGCATACTTGGCTTCAAGCTTGCGGGCTACGTCAGCCAGGTCAGCATAATCCGGACCGTTGGTCTGGATGGGGAAGAACTTCAGCAGACCACCACCGGCATAAACTTCCTGGTTGATGTAATTGCGATCATACAGCAGGTTGGTCGCTTCGCGGATCTTGCGATTCGAGAATGGATTGAGTGTATTGGCATCTTTAAAAACGGCCGGATTATACAACATGTCATAATACAGGCCGTTCGAGGCGCCGTAGCTTAGACCGGCATCTTTAATGCTGGGAAAATCGGCAGAAGCCAGGCCGCCGGCATACAGATCAATTGCGCCGGCCTTGAGCTGTGTCACGGCAGAATCGACTGCCACAACAGAGAAGACGATTTCATCCAGCCAGCCGCCCTTGCGGGTCACTGGCACCTTGGTCGGTTCAGCGGTGGGTTCAGGTACAGCCGTGGCAGCCGGGGCTGCGGGGGCTGTAGTTGCAGCCGGAGCTGCTGGGGCTTCAGTTGCAGCCGGAGCCGCGGTGGGGCTGCCGCAGGCAGATAGAACCATACTGGCGATTAATACCAGGCCGAAAATAGTCATCAAACGGTTTCGATACATGTGTTTCTCCTCCTAGAGAAAAGTGGATATGACAGGATAAGATGAATAGATGTTTTCATATTGATTCGACCAGCCACCTCCTTCTTTGAATTTGCTCCCAGCGGAACAGGTGACAGACACTATAGCACAAGGGTTTTTGTCAGTCAAGAATAAATGCTACAGGACGACGGTTTTTAACGGAATACAGGGTACGCGTAGGGACGTAGGGACACAGCGCCGCTGTGTCCCTACGTGTTGCAGGCAAGACCGAAATCAAACTCCTCGATATTCCACAGGTCATTCACGGCGAAAGCATCCAGGGCGAAATTACACATATCTTTTCGCGTGGCAGCGGCCTTGATGCGCATATAAAGCGGCACAGAAGGTAAATCATTGGCAAAGATCGTCTGCACCCCGGCGTAAGCCTCTGTATATTCCGGGCTTCCGGGCAGACTGCTCAAGGCTTTGCGGCACAGGCCGTCATAATCGCTGTTTGCGTACCCGCTAATGTTTACTCCCAGCCATTTGTTGGCCTGGGCAGGAATCTGGTTGGACATAAACCAGGCGCAGGGCGGCTCGCTGCCAATATTGCCGATGGCATATTCGGCCAGGTCAAAATTCCGCCCAAAGAGCGCTCCGTCTGGTCCCGGAGCATAGAATTCTTCCTGGCTGTAATACTTCAGATTGATGCCCACGCCACACTGTCCCAGGGATTGAGCCAGGATCTCGCTGACTTGCCGGCGCTGCAGGGCCGAGGTGGTCCAGTAATTTAAGGTCAAGGCAGTTCCGTCCTGGATGCCCTTCATTCCTATGGAAACCCGCGGGGTGGCCGGGTTGTTATCGAAATCCATCCAGCCAGCCTGCTCCAACAAGCCAATCCCGGTATTAATATTGAACGCATATTTTGCGGTATTCGCATTGAACAAAGGGTGTTCCGGGGAAATAAAGGTATCCGGGACTTTTGAAATACCTTCCATCACCGTTGTCACCACTTTTTGGCGATCCAGGCAGTAGGCAATTCCCTGGCGAGTGCGCACATCGCTAAAAATATCTTGACGCTCGCCCAAACCAGGTGCGTAACCGTCATCATACGCGGCTGGTTTAATCCCAAAATCCAGTCGCTCGATCAGCGGTGTGGTGGCTGTCACCAATTTGACCTGGTCGCTGCGCTGCAATTCGGTCAGCAGGTCGAGTTCACTCTCCAGGCGCAGGCTGGTATCGAGCACATCGCACTGGCTGGAAACCAGGGCGCTGATCCCCGTTGCCGCGTCCTTAACGATCAGGAAAGTTAAGTTATCAAAGCGCGGCAGGCCCTCGGCAGCTCGAAAATAAGCGGGGTTTTTCTCCAGGCTGATGTAATTTCCAACCGCCCATTCCTTGAAAACATACGGGCCCCAGCCAACCGGCGGGTGTGCCTTGACATCCCCCTTCGCCAGTTCTGCTGCCGGGATATTTTCCCAGAGATGCTTGGGGAGCGGCGCCCAGAAGTTGCTGGCGTAAGAAGCATCCACAAAACCGGGCAGCCCCCACCACTGCAGCGTGTTTTCGTCAATCGCCTCGTACGACTGGGTGCGATCATTCAGATATTTCGATCCGGGGGTGGCTGCATCCGCGGCCAGCTTAAAGGCAAAAACAGAATCAGCCGTGCTGAGCGGCGTGCCATCCGACCAGGTCAGACCGGGAGTTAAATGGAAGGTGACCACTAACTGATCCATTTTCAAATCAGCGCGGCCATCATATTTGATAGCGCAGGCCTCGTCCTTGCAGCCGCTGGGCAGCACAGTCCTACCGAAGTCCAGCACTGTAAAATTACCTGTCGCGTCCACGATCGGGTCGCCGCGCTTGACGCTGACCGCTGCCATCTGGGCATCACCATTTTCGATGGAGGGTATTTTCTCAAGGATGACGGGCTGGTAGCCATTGGTAAAGACATCCATCGGCCCGTCGTAAATTGCGCCCAACACACTTCGCGCCGCAGCGTTGAGCGTTCCGAATGGGTAAAGGCTGTTAGGCTCCTGTCCGAGGCAAATTGTCAGTGCGCGCGGCAAAGCCCGGGTTGGGCTTGGTTCGGGAACTGGAGATTCAGCGGCGGGCAAGGTTGTTTCCTGGGGCGCAGGGCCTGGCAGCGGGTTGTTCTCCCCGGCGCTGCAGGCCGATAGCAGCAAACTGAAGAGGATAATCGCGGAAAACAGGAAGTCATATTTCCTGGGCATGGGCATCTCCTGAAAAATTAATATTCAAACAATCTGAATCCTATCTTACCCGATCCAACCCGGCAAGCTTACCCTATTCTTTCCAATCCGATTCCCGCAGCTTCCGGCAGGCTCAACGAAGCTCCGCTATAACGCAAACCACGATAGGGGTCATTCTTAATCAATAACGGCCCGTCGAGATCGGCAAATTCGCATAAAGGAGCCAGGTGAGCAGCCGCGGTTACCCCGACCGAAGTCTCGATCATGCAGGAGAGCATGATCTGCATGTCATGCGCGCGCGCAGTGTGAATTGTGCGCAATGCCTCGCGCAGCCCGGCGGTCTTCATCAACTTGACCACCACGCCATCCACCGCGCCTGCCAGCCGGACGATATCTTTGGATGTTTGCGCGCTTTCATCCGCAAAAATGGGGAGACTCACCTTTTGCAGACGCAATTTTTCTTTGAGCCAAAAATAACCTTCCAGATCGTCTGCCGCCAGGGGTTGTTCGACAAACTCTAGGTCATATTCCGCCAGGCGCGGAATCAGTTCCAAAGCCTGTTCGCGCGTCCATCCGGCATTCGCATCCACGCGCAGTTTGGCGCTGGTGGCTTTTCGGATGGCAGCCACCAGGCCCTCGTCTTCAGCGCTGCCGCCCAGCTTGACCTTGATAATCGGATAACCTGATTCGCTTGCCCGCTGGGCCATCACCTCGGCTTGATCCATGGCAATTGTAAAAGAGGTTTGCGGTAATTTGGACGGATTTAACCCAAACAGCCGGTACAACGGTTGCCCGAGGCGTTTGCCCCACAGGTCATGCAGGGCCATATCCACCGCCGCCCTGCCTGCCCGTGAACCGGGGGGCAGCCGCGCTAGGACACCGTCGATATCCTCCCAGTCCTGGCCCAGATTCGGCAGGTTCTGAAGATATGCGACAATTTTCTCCTGCGTTTCTCCATAGTAGGGTACAGCCGGCGCCTCGCCCACGCCCTCATCCAGGTGGACCAGCACATTGAAGCGTTGGTCGTCGGCGCCGTGCGCAATACGAAAAGTGGTCTTCAGGTTTAAGGTCAGGGGTTCGATGGTCAGTTTCATAGTTTCAGCCTCGGCGTTTAAGAAAATCGAATACATTTTCCAGCCATTCGTCGGGTATTTCATGATGCACGTTGTGACCAATCCCCTCCAGGACCCAGACCTCAGCTGAAGGTATATTTTCGGCAATGAATTGAGCATGCCGGTCTGGGGCATTGACCTTATCCTTTGCGCCCATAATCGCCAGCACAGGCCGGTCAACCCGGGAAAGCTCTGCCGGAGTGTAATTCGGCTCGCGAATAATTTCCTGCATGGTCATGGTCAGCAAGTCGCGCCAATATTCTTTGCCATGTACTTCTGAATGCGCAGCGATCATCAGTGCGACATCCTCCGGATTGTTCGCCGCGTAATAATCCGGCGCCAAAACCACAGGTTCGCGCTCGCGCAGGTAGTCTGTAACGTAAGCATTGGCCGCCTGGAGAATGGCTGTTTGGGTGATCTCGGGGTGTTCGACCACGGTTACCAGGGCCACATTACCACCATTGGAATGCCCGATGATGTGCATGCGCGCATATCCCATGGCTTGCACAAAGGCGGCGACATCCTCCGCCATTTGTTTGAAGGAGTATCCCCCGCCCGGATTATTACTCTTGCCGTGTCCGCGACAATCCGGCACATACACCTTATATTCCGCAGCCAGGCGCGGCGCGATGTTACCCCAGTCGATTTCTCCGCAAATTGTTGAGCCGTGGATCAATAATATCGGTACTCGCCCGGGATGATCCTGGCCGTAGATCTGGTAATAAATCTGTGCGCCATTGATTTGAATGCTAGCCATGAGTGCCTCTTGCTGCGCAGGGTGATGTTGCTTCAAAGATATATATCAGTCCGGTTTATGTTCAGGTGAGAGAACAGACTGCCAAAACATCAAAATGAAAACACCCCG
The DNA here is from genome assembly GCA_964536185.1 of uncultured Anaerolinea sp. Lineage (GTDB taxonomy): Bacteria > Chloroflexota > Anaerolineae > Anaerolineales > Villigracilaceae > UBA5195. The sequence goes on from CAZHWV010000004.1 coordinate 13,255, forward strand.
TCTGTATAAACATAAACCGGCGCAGGCTGAATACCTGCGCCCAGTTCTCATTCATCTTTGCGGCCTCTTCTTGAAATCTCAAACAAAACATCCTTCTAATTCCTTCAGTCGCCTTTCGTTTTCAGACAGCATTTCCACCAGCCCGGCCCAGGTGATGGTATCTTCGTCATCGCCCATTTCACCCTGTTGGACTTTTGCGTAAAAATCCTGGCTCGAAAGCCCGAATTTTTCCTCAAAAGCTTTTATGTCCAACCTGAGGTTAAGATTTCCCCGTCTGAGTTCTACAAGCTGGTAGGTAATCACATTCTGCGCAAACGTTTCTTCATCGCGCGAATATTCGAGCACCTTTTTTAAGCGCATTGCCGTTTTGGGATGCACATTCAAATGTAAATTTAACATATAGTATCCTCAGAAGCGGAGCGGTGAACCCAATGACCTGCTTTTATTTTATCATGCTCCCGTTCTGAACCCAGACAGGTAAGTTATCTGATCCAGAGAGCGTAAAGCTGATCGTCCGTTAAATGGGCTAAAATAGGGAGGCGCCTGCCTTGGCGAACCCCACCACAACTCCCAGGAGGTACCATGATCGAAATAATCCAAGAACTGATCCGCGACCTTGCCCAAAAACGCGCCGATGGGCGCCTCAATATTTTTGCGATTGAAATTGTATCTTTGCTTGAAGACCAGCTAAAACTCAGCGGGCGCGTACTCGAACAAGACGACCTTGAGGCCCTGATCCAGGCGCTTTCAAAACAATATCCTAATCTGCTCGTGGATGTTGGCGCTGTCGAAGTCCTCAGAAAACCCTCCAACCCCCTCCTGACCGTCGCTACCAATCTGACCAGCGCGCACACCTCCACCTCTTTTGTGGCCGAAATGTCGAGCCAGATGGTCTATGGTGAAAAAGTGGAAATACTGGTTGAGCAAGGAAATTGGGTTTACACCCGCCAGATGGATGGATACCTGGCCTGGACCTACAAACCTTATTTAACCTCGATGCAGATCCCCAATCCCACTCATATTGTCATGGCCCCTGTGGCGGAACTCTACGCACAGCCAGATCCGGCTGCGCCGGTTCTGAGCCGCGTTCTGTCCGGCGCGCGCATCCTCCTGATCTCGATACAGGGTGAATGGGCGCAGGTCTCGGCCACCATGACGGGCTGGATGAAACTGGCGAATTTACGCGCCCTGGTCGATTTCCCCACTTCGAACGCAGCCCGCCGGGGCCAAATGTTTATTGATGCGCAACGCATGATCGGCGTTCCCTATCTGTGGGGCGGCGCGGCCGGGAATGGCATCGATTGTTCCGGGTTTGCGCGTCTGCTCCATCGCTGGGTCGGCCTTGAAATCCCGCGCGATGCGGATATGCAATCAGCGCAATGCCAGCGGGTTGAGCCGCCCTACCAGCCCGGCGACCTGTTTTTCTTTGGCGAGGGGGATGGCAACCGGCGCATCACGCATGTGGGTGTCAGCCTGGGCGGCTGGAAAGTAATGCATTCCTCGCGCAGTCGCAACGGTGTTTATCTGGATGATGTCCAGGAAAAGGACTCGCTGCGCGCCATCTTTGCCCATGCCGGAACTTTTTTGAACGATTAGGCTGCTATGCAACAAGGCCTGGGTCGTGGCTTTTCAGCCCTGACCCAGGCCTTGTTGCAGCCATGGCGAGATTGAATAGCGACGATTATTGCGTGCCGCGCATGCGCGGGTCGAGCGCGTCGCGCAAGCCATCGCCCAGGAAGGTGAAGGCCAGCACGATCAGTGCCACGCAAGCGGCGGGAACCAGCAGCATAAATGGCTGGGCATTGATCGCTGTCTGCCCTTCCAGGAGCAGCACACCCCAACTGGTAATGAAGACAGCGTTGGGATCCGTCGCCGGGCGCAGCCCGATGCCAAGATAGCCCAGGATAGCCTCGGTAATGATCATGCCCGGGATGCTGAAAGCCGCGCTGACGATCAGTGGCCCGAGCGTATTCGGCAAAATGTGCTTGAACATGATGTGCGAATCTTTGGCCCCAATGCAGCGCGCGGCTTCTACAAATTCTTTTTCCTTCAAAGACAGGACCTGCCCGCGCACCAACCGGGCAACGCCCACCCAGTTGACAATTGCCAGGGCAATAAACAATAAAAACAAGCCGTTGAGCAGCTGCCCGATCCAGGTATCGCGCAGTGAAATCATCACAATGATGAAAAAGAGCAGGTCCGGGAAAGCGTAGATGACATCTGTCAAGCGCATCAGCAAGTTATCCACTCTTCCGCCCGTGTAACCGGCGAACATGCCAATCAATGTCCCCATCAATAAGATGATCGTGGTGGGCACAAATCCGACCACCATCGAAACTCGCGCCCCATATATGACCCGGCTCAAGACATCCCGGCCCAAAGTATCGGTGCCTAATGGAAAAGATGGATTCCCTGTCGCGCCGGAACCGGAAAGTTTCACCCAGGCGGGTGGCAGATAGCCCATGCCGTCATTGATCTTCAGCGGGTTATGCGGGGCAACCCAAGGCGCAAAAATCGCTGTCAGGGCAAAAAAGGCAATGATAAACATACCCACTACCGCAGCCTTGTTTCGGATCAAACGTCCCCAGGCATCCTGCATGAGACTGCGACTTGGCCGCAGTTGATCCAATTCAGGGATTTTGCCTGGGTTGGCTGGTTTTATTGGGTTCGACTTTTCAGCAGTGGACATTTCTAACTCCTAATCTTCCAGGCGGATACGCGGGTCGATCAATACGTAAACAATATCCACGCTCAAATTGGCGACCGCCACAAGCATTGCATAGATCAGCGTTGTTCCCAAAATCATCGAATAGTCGCGCTGGCCGATGGCCATGACATAGGCGCGCCCCATGCCCGGAAAACCAAACATGGTTTCGATAATGAAGGAGCCGGTCACCAGGCCGGCCAGGGCCGGTCCTAAAATGGTTACGACCGGGATCAGTGCATTCTTAATCATGTGACGAATAATGATCACCCGCTCTGCCAGCCCCTTGGCCCGCGCTGTGCGCACATAATCCATGCGCATGACTTCAAGCATCGAGGAGCGCGTCAGGCGCGCGGTATAGGCAGTTGTGCCAAAACCCATCACAATGGCTGGCAGAATCCAGGGGCGCAGGGTATCCCAGGATTTGGGGACCACGCTGATCAAATGCAGCCAGGAGGCCAGGATGATAATAAGAAAAATTCCCATGACGAAGTTTGGAACGGAGATACCAGCCGTGGCCAGGAAAAGACTGGCGTAGTCAATGATCGTATTTTGTTTGAGGGCCGCGATTGTCCCGATCGGGATGCCGACAAAAATGGCGATGCTGAGTGAGGCCAATGCCAGGCGCAGTGAGTATCCGAAGCGGCTGTACCAGAACGGCTTGCCTTCCGGAGCCTGGAACAAAATGTCCTGGATGGTGCGGCCGCGCTGCCGGTAAGATGGCCCCATGTTGCCGCAGACCAATCCACACACAAAAGCGCCTTTTGTATCGACGTCGCCGAACATGTAGGCAGTAAATTGCCGCCAGAGGGGCTTATCCAGACCGTAATATGCATTCAAGCGATCTTGCGTGGCCGGGTCAACCTGTCGCGTGCTGATATCGCGATCCCAGGGACCTCCCGGAGCATTGTGCATCAGGATAAATGTCACCAGGCCAACGGTAAAGACTACAGGAACCAGCCACAAAATGCGGCGAATTAAGTAAGAAAACATGTGGACGCGCCTCCGAGGAATATCGAGCGGAGTGAGGGCCTGTCCAGCGAGCGCTGGCCAGGCCCTTTTCTTGCGGCGCTTGTGTACTCACAAAGGTTCGCCTGCTCTAGCGCGGCCAAGGTAGTTACACAAGCGCATAGTTTGAAACTATGGCATCATCGATGTATCGATGGTAATGCCTTCGGGATTGATACTACCAGCCCAGTCAGAATCCTGCGGGGTGGTAACAACACCCTTGACCCATGGTTTCACCAGCCAGCTGTTGATGCTGTTCCAGATGAACCCACCGGGGATGCTGTCAAGCAGCACATCTTGGGACTGTTGGTACAGATCGGCGCGCTTGGCGGGATCCAGCTCGACATCGGCCTGGTTGACCAAATCATCGAAAGCCTGGTTCGAGTAAGCAATGCGCTGACCAAAGCCGCCGGTCTTCCAATAAACGCTCAGCCAGTTCTGGGGATCCGGATAGTCCGCGCACCAGCCCAGGATGTAGGCCATCGGGGCAGTCTTGACGTCCTTGGTCAGGGCGGTGTAGGTCGTCGGCTCAACCGGGTTGAGCTTTACGTCCACGCCGAGCACTTCCTTCCACTTCGCGGCCAGCCACTCGTAGCGAGTGCGGTTGCGCGGGCTGTCAGAGAAGGTCAATTCGATGGGCGGCAGCTTGTCGACGCTGCCATAGGAAGAGGCGGCCAGGGCAGCCTTAGCTTTTTCGGGATCGAAGGACCAGCGAGTTTCGCCTTCCTTGTAACCAGGATAGCCCTTGGGGATCCAGGTCAGGGTCGGGGCGCCAACATTCTTGAGTACATCGCGCACCCAGGTTTCGCGGTCAAAGGCATACGTGAAAGCTTCGCGGACCTTCGGATCGGTGAAGGGTTCCTTCTGCTGGTGGAACATGACGGCAAAGGTGCAGGCGCCGGGATATTGCATCAGTTCGGTGCTCATTTGCGCATCGGCTTTGATGGTGGCGATATCTTCAGCTGCGCCGGCAACGATGTCAAATTCGTTATTCTTATAGGCTTCGAAAGCCACTGCAGAGTCGACGATGTAGCTATATTCAATATCGACCTTGGCAACGCCGGCCCAGTAATTGGCATTCGGGGTGAAGTAACCGCGCACGAATGGCTCGAGGGACTGGAGCACGTAGGGGCCGTTACCGATCTGGTACTTGGAGCCGTTCCACCAGTTTACGCCACCGGTTTCGATATTCTCTTGCATGGCTGGGAAGGCAACCCAGATGCCCATGATGGTGTGGAAGTAAGGCGCTGGTTTCCAAAAAGTCAGGACCAGGGTATCGCAGGCGGCATCTGCGTAGTCAACGCAGGCAGCGCCATCTGCATGGGTAGCCTTGACGCTCTCTTCAACGGTTGCCTGGGCAGCGGCATCTCCGCCACGCCATTCGGGCGCACCCTTAATCTCATCCGTGATCGCGGCGTATTCGCCAGCGGTCTCGGGGTTGATGTTGCGCCTGATCGCATATTCGAAGCGCTTGGCGTTCAGCAGGCTGCCATCCGAGTACTTCAGATCCTTGCGCAGGCTGAAGGTCAGGGTCAAGCCGTCCGGGCTGTAGACCCATTTTTCGGCAGCGCCGGGAACGGTTTCGAGCTTGTCGTTGAACTTGGTCAACCCTTCGTAGATCAGTTTCAGGTGGGTGATTTCGTTGACGAAGGACGATTTCTGTGGGTCAATCGTATCGGGATAGGAGCCGAGGTTGATCCGCAGAACAGCCGGCTTGACTTCAGGCGCGGCAGTGGCAACGACGACCTGCACCTGGGGGGTGCCGGCAACAACCACGGTTTGGACAACCGTGATCGTTTCGGGGGTCGCTGCGGGGGCGGTACCGCAGGCTGTGATCAGCATGCTGGCGACCACCAGGAGACTTAGTACAGCAAACATCTTACGCATAGTTCTTCTCCTCACAATAGTAAAAATTTGGGTTGGACTACAGGACAGATAACGGTAGTGCTGCTTTTACCAGGACATCACCTCCTTTTCATTATGTGGACACGGAGATAAATCCCCGCGTTATTAACTCACCAAATGACAGGCCACAAAGTGACCTGGATTTACCTCACGAAATTCGGGCTTAGATTCAGCACAAAAATCTTTCGCGATTGGGCAGCGCGTCCGGAAGCGGCAGCCAGAAGGCGGGTTGACCGGTGAGGGCACATCCCCTTCCAGAATGATGCGCTTGCGTTTTTCTTCTACCAATGGATCTGAAACCGGCACGGCTGAGAGCAAGGCCTGGGTATATGGGTGCAGCGGTTGGTTATACAGGGTCTGGCGATCCGCCAGTTCCATGACCACGCCCAGGTACATTACTGCCACGCGGTCGCTGATATGACGGACCATCGACAAATCGTGGGCAATAAACAGGTAAGTCAGGTTGAATTCTTTTTGCAGATCTTCGAGCAGGTTGACCACCTGGGCTTGAATGGAAACATCCAGCGCAGAAATCGGCTCGTCACAGACAATAAAGGAAGGCTGCAGGGCTAAAGCCCGGGCAATCCCGATCCGCTGGCGCTGGCCGCCAGAGAATTCATGCGGGTAGCGCACAGAAAATGAGGGATTTAAGCGCACCAATTCGAGCAATTGGGCCACACGATCCTGCATCTCGCTTTTCGAAGCGGCGTTATGCACCTGCAAAGGTTCGCCGATGATCTCTCCAACCGTCATGCGTGGATTGAGGCTCGCGTACGGATCCTGGAAAATCATCTGGACTTTGCGGCGCATTTTGCGCAGTTCTTCACCTTGCAAAGAAACCAGATCCGTGCCTTCATAAAAGACATGCCCAGAGGTCGGCCGGTAGAGCTGCAATATAGAGCGCCCGGTGGTGGATTTACCGCAGCCGGATTCGCCGACCAGCCCGAGCGTCTCTCCGCGGGTAATATCAAAGGATACACCGTCAACCGCGCGCACAGCGCCAACCTGGCGCTGTAAAAATCCGCGAAAAATCGGGAAGTGCTTGACCAGGTTTTCAACACGAAGCAGGACTTCAGCGCTCATGCGTGGTTTCTCCCACTCTTTACATCTACCCAACAGGCGACTTTATGCTCAGCAGTTACTTCTTCGAGAACCGGGTTTTCGCTCCAGCAGCGCTCAATGACCCACTTGCAGCGCGGGGCAAAAGGACAGGCAGTTGGTTTTTCAAATAACATCGGGGGCAAACCATCAATCGAGAATAAACGCTGTTTTTCGTCAAAGTCAATTCGCGGCAGGCTGCCCAAAAGACCAATCGTGTAGGGATGCTTGGGGTTGGCATACAGATCATTGACCACAGATTCTTCGATAATAAACCCACCATACATGACAATTACGCGTTGCGCCAGCCCGGCGACAATGCCGAGATCATGGGTGATCCAGATGATGGCCATCCCAATCTCTTCGCGCAGTCGTTTGACCAGCTCGACGATCTGGGCCTGGATGGTGACATCCAGCGCAGTGGTTGGCTCATCAGCGATCAGGATTTGAGGATTGCAAGATAAAGCCATCGCAATCATCACGCGCTGGCGCATACCGCCCGAAAACTGGTGTGGATAATCATTGAGGCGGTCTTTGGCATGCGGGATGCCGACCATTTCGAGCAATTCAACCCCTCGTTTGCGCGCCTGTTCCTGGTTCATGCCCAGGTGCAGCTCAAGCGGTTCGGTCAGCTGTCGCCCAATGGTCAAGACCGGATTCAAGGATGTCATTGGGTCTTGAAAAATCATGCTGATCTGGGCGCCGCGGACATGCCGAATTTCATCCTTGGACATCTTGAGCAAATCAATCCCACGGTAAATGGCTGTTCCGGCAGTTATCTTTCCAGGAGGGCTGGCGATCAGGCGCATAATGGAAAGCATGGTCACGCTCTTACCGCAGCCGCTTTCTCCTACAACCCCCAGGGTTTCTCCTTCTTTTAGTTTAAACGAAACTCCGTTTACTGCATGCACAGTTCCTTCAGGAGTTTTGAATTGCGTCTCGAGCCCTTGGACATCCAGGATCAATTCGGGCATCTGTCATATCCTTTGCTTAGTTCGTTTTATTGGAACGTTCACGTTTGATAATACTACAGGTTGAGCGTTAAGATTATACTCTAATTCAGAAGCGCGTCAATTCTGCGATAAAATGCACCGTTTTCCTTTGCTAGCTGCGTTGACAGACATTTAGCCGAAAGATACAATCTACGCCATACCCATTCAGGAGAAGATGCATGCTTAAAGAATTTAGGCAATTTGCGCTGCGCGGTAATGTAATCGATCTGGCTGTCGGTGTGGTCATCGGCGGCGCCTTCGGCAAAATTGTGACCTCATTTGTCAATGATATCCTCATGCCGCCGATCGGCCTGTTACTCGGCCAGGTAAATTTTACCAATCTATACCTGGTCATCCGTGGGCAGGTGCCGGCAGGCACCTCGCTCAGTGAGGCCCAGGCCCTGGCAGGCGTGGTTACCTGGAACTATGGTTCCTTCCTCAGCGCTGTTGTCGATTTTGCCATTATCACTTTTTCGATCTTCCTGGTCATCCGCGCCATTAACCGCATGCAGAAGCCAGCCCCGGCTGCCGCGCCCACGATGAAAGCCTGTCCACATTGCGCCACCGAAATTCCACTGATGGCCAGCCGCTGCCCGTACTGTACTTCACAGCTTTAAAGATTCATAAATATCGCTGGAGAGTAGTCTATAATGAACTGCTCTCCACTTTTGATTTAGCCCCGATCAATCATTGATTCAAACCCTGGCTTATGGATTTCTTAGACAAACTCAACCCTGCACAGAAAAGCGCCGTTACAGCCGGCGAAGGCCCGGTCCTCGTCCTGGCCGGACCCGGCTCGGGAAAAACCCGCGTCCTCACCCAGCGCATCGCCTATTTAATTGGTCATCAAGGCGTGCGCCCTTACCAGATGCTGGCGGTCACCTTTACGAACAAAGCCGCTCGCGAAATGGAACAGCGCGTCCAGCAGCTGCTCGGCGAGGAAATGACACGCGGCTTGCTCCTGGGAACTTTTCACGCTACCTGCGCGCGCATCCTGAGGCGTGAGGCAGAAAGGCTGCCGGTCAATGCTGATTTCGTCATCTTTGATGCCGACGACCAGCAGGCTGTGGTCAAGAGTGCCATCCGTGAGCTGGATCTCAACGATAAAATCTACCGGCCGGTGGCTGTCCATGCTGCGATCTCGCGCGCCAAAAACGAACTGATCAGCCCGGATGATTTCCCGGTGGTCACCTATCGAGACGAGGCTGTCAAGCGCATCTACACACGCTATCAGCAGCTGATCCAGGCTTCCAACGGCGTCGATTTCGACGATCTGCTGCTGATGACCACCAACCTGCTGGCGGATCATCCCGATGTGCGCGATAAATATGCTCAGCGCTTCCATCACGTGCTGGTGGATGAATTCCAGGATACCAATATTGCCCAGTACAACCTGATCAAGCACCTTTCTTCGCAGCATCACAATGTGTTTTGCGTGGGCGATCCGGATCAATCGGTCTATCGCTGGCGCGGCGCAGATTACCGCAACGTCCTGCGCTTTGAGGAAGACCACCCTGGCTGCCAGACCATCCTCTTGGAGCAGAATTACCGTTCGCGCCAGACCATCCTGGATGCGGCCATGGCGGTGATCGATCGCAACCCGCGCCGCAAACGTAAACAACTGTTTAGTGACCGGGGCGCCGGCGAAAAGATCGTCTTCTATGAAGCGACCGACGATTATGCCGAATCCAGTTTTGTGGTCGATACCATCGCTCAACTGGTCGCCAGCCGCCAGTTTGAGCCTGGCGATTGCGCCGTGATGTACCGCACCAACGCCATGTCCCGCCTGCTTGAAGAGGCTTTTTTACAGGCGCGCCTGCCCTATCGCCTGGTCGGCGCCCAGCGTTTTTATGGACGCCGTGAAGTCAAGGACATGATCTCCTTCCTGCGCCTGGTGCAAAACAGGGCCGATGACGTTTCGCTCAGCAGGGTCATCAATGTTCCACCGCGCGGCATCGGTGATAAAACCATCCTGGGTCTGCACAGCGCCGCGCGCGCGGCGGGTGGTACGCCCGGAGACGTGTTGCTCGACCTGGCGCGCGGATCAGACTCGCCGTTCTTTGCCCAGTTCTCTGGGCGCGCGGCTTTTTCCCTGGCTGAGTTTGGTGGGCTGCTTGCAGCCTGGCAGGCGTTCGCGCCCACAGCCACCGTAGCTGAGTTGTTTGAGCGGGTCGTCAATGACATTCATTTCAAAGATCACCTCGACGATGGCACCGATGAGGGCAAAGAGCGCTGGGAAAATGTAGTTGAGCTTCAGCGCCTGGCGGACGAATACGATCAGCGCCCGCTCTCAGAGTTTCTCGAAAATATAGCCCTGGTCTCGGATCAGGATACGATCAAGGAAGGCAACGTCCCGACCCTGCTGACCCTGCACGCCGCCAAGGGTCTGGAATTTGGCGTCGTTTTTATTGTTGGCCTGGATGATGGTATTCTGCCGCACAGCCGCTCATTCGATGAACCTGAAGAAATGGAAGAGGAGCGCCGCTTGTTTTATGTCGGCATCACGCGCGCCAAGGACAGGCTCTACCTTTTACGCGCCCAGCGCCGCGGTGGGCGTGGTTACGCCGAAGAAACCATCGAATCGCGCTTCCTGGCTGATATTCCCGCAGGCCTGGTCGACGGAAAGTCCCGGACCGGGAAGCGCAAGTCGTCTCCTTTTTCGAAAGGAGATGCAAGCGGCGCTGGTTCCAGTTATGGCAGCCATAAGTCCTCCGCCTGGGTGCTGCCCTCGCCTGCGCGTCCGGCAAAAATCATCGAGCAGACCTATCGCGCTGGCATGCGCGTCAGCCATCCCGTCTGGGGCCAGGGTCTCGTTATCGAAAGTCGCGCCCAGGACAGTGATGAGATCGTGGATGTTGGTTTCGACACTGTCGGCATCAAGCGCCTGGCGGCCAGCCTGGCAAAGCTCACGATCATCCAGTAACGCGTCGCTCCGACCCCGCCCGGGGATATTCCTGAACGCTTGAGGTACAGGCATGAACTGGAAACTCCTTTGGGACATATTTGTCCTGTTTACACGCGTTGCCATGTTCTCCTGGGGCGGTGGTCCGGCTTCATTGGCGCTCATGCAGCGCGAGACCACGCATGCCTTGTGGATACCGCCTGGCTTCGTTGAAAAGCAGCCTTGGGTCAGCTCGACCGAATTTGCGGATGCAGTCGCTGTTGGTAACGCTCTGCCGGGACCGATTGCCCCCCAGGTTTCGGCTTATGTTGGCTATAAATTGGCTGGGACCCCTGGTGCGATCATCGCTGCCGCCGGTACGGTCATCCCGACCACGCTCCTGATGCTGCTCATGATCGTTTTTTTCTTTGGCATTAAAGACAGCCCCACAGTCAAGGCCATGCTGCAGGCGGTCCGCCCCTTGGTTGTCGGTCTCTTGTTATGGACAGCTTACGATATGTTCACCACTGTCTTCGCTGTCAAAAAAATTGGCTGGGCGGCGGTGCTGACCGGCAGTTGGGATAAACTGCTGATTGTGGCCGTCTCGTTTGCCTTGTTGACTTTCACCCGTCTTAACCCGGTGGTTCTGGTCATTGCGGCAGCAGCCTGGGGTTTTTTTGTCTATCGCTAAGCTCCCCCGTCTTCCGTCCCCGGTCTCCCGTCTCTCATCCCCTTCAGGAGGAATGCATGGCTGATACACTAAAAATTATTATCCCCATGGCTGGTTGGGGCACTCGCATGCGCCCACAGACTTGGAGCAAGCCCAAACCGCTGATCGGTGTGGCTGGAAAACCATCCTTCGACCATCTGATGGATATGTTTAAAACCATTCCCGACCCGCAAAATACCGAATATATCTTCATCATCGGGCCTTACCTGGGGGAACAAATCCCCGTATACGTACAGAAGCATTATCCGGATGTAAAAGCCCATTATATTGTCCAGGAAGACATGAAAGGCCAGAGCCACACCGTATGGCTGGCGCGTCATTTGCTCAAAGGCCCAACCATCCTGGTCTTTTCCGACACCCTGCTCGAGACCGACTTCTCTTTTCTGGCAGATGAGAAAAGCGACGGAGTGGCCTGGGTTAAGGCTGTCCCCGACCCGCGGCGTTTCGGGGTGGCAGAGCTCAATCCGGACGGTGGAATCCAACGCCTGATAGAAAAACCACAGACGATGGAAAACAACCTGGCAGTGGTCGGCTGCTATTACTTCAAAAAAGGTGAGGAGCTGGTTTCCGCGGTCAATGAGCAAATGAAGCGCGGTATCCAGCTCAAAGGCGAGTTCTTTTTGGTGGATGCCATCAATATCATGCTCGAGAACGGCGCCCAGATGCGCACCAACAGCGTGGATGTCTGGCTGGATACCGGCACCATTGAAGCCACCCTCGAAACGAACAAATACATGCTTGAGCATGGGCGTGATAACTCGCAAGAATCAGGCCAGCGCGCCGGGGTAACGATTATCCCGCCGGTATTCATCCATCCCACGGCTAAAGTGGATGGCTCGGTCATCGGCCCGCACGTCTCGATCAGCGCAGACTGCGAAGTGGGCGGCTGCGTGATCCGCAACAGTATTTTGGATGATGGCGCGGCAGTTACCAATTCGGTGTTGGACGGCTCGTTTATCGGTAGGCATGCCCGGGTTGAAGGCCAGCCTAAGACAATCAATATTGGCGATAACTCGAGCATCCAACTATAAAATTCCGCTTATTTTTTTGTTCCCCAGGAGGAACCATGCAAGGTTTTGACAGTAAAAAATACCTTTCCAGGCGGGTGGTCGGGCTGAAGCCGTCCGGCATCCGTAAATTTTTTGACATTGTAGCCACCATGAAGGATGTTATTTCCTTGGGTATCGGTGAACCGGATTTCACCACTCCGCAACCGATCCTGAACGCCGGTATCCGCTCGCTGCAGGCTGGCCAAACGCACTACACTTCCAACTCTGGCAAAATGGAGCTGCGCCAGGGTATTGCCGATAACCTTGAACGGCTGTACGGGGTTAAATACGATGCAGCTACTGAAGTCATCGCCACGGTGGGCGTCTCGGAAGCGCTGTATCTGACTTTTGTGGCCCTGCTTGACCCTGGCGATGAGGTCATCATCCCGACCCCCTGTTTTGTTTCGTACCAGGCCGAGGTCTACCTGGCAGGCGGAGTCCCGGTTGAAATTCCCAGCAAAATGGAGAACAATTTTCAGGTCGACCCGGACGAAGTGCGCGCGGCCATCACCCCGCGCACCAAGGCTATTTTTATTGGCTATCCCAGCAACCCGACCGGCGCAGTCGCCGAGCGCGAAACCCTGCTGGAAATTGCCAAAATCGCCATCGAGCATGACTTAATGGTCGTTTCGGATGAGATCTACGACCGCCTGGTCTACGGTTTTAAGCATGTCTGTTTCCCGTCCCTGGGCGAGGAGATCAGGCAGCGCACCGTGCTTTTGGGCGGCTTCTCCAAGAGTCACGCTATGACCGGCTGGCGCATTGGTTTTGCCGCCGGGCCACAGGAGATCATCCAGGGGCTCGTCCGCGTCCACCAGTACACGATCATGTCTGCGCCAACAACGGCGCAGGATGCCGCGCTGGAAGCCTTGAAGTCCGATGCGTATGTGGATGAGATGGTGACGGAATATGACCGCCGGCGCAAGTTGATCGTTACCGGTTTGAACAAGCTAGGCCTGACGACCTTTGAACCGCGTGGCGCTTTCTATGCTTTTCCCAATATTAAAGCCTCGGGCATGGACAGTGAATCTTTTGCAGAAAAACTGCTCAACGAGGAGCACGTGGCCGTGGTCCCCGGCGATGCCTTTGGCGCGGGCGGCGCGGGTTTTGTGCGTTGTTCGTATGCCACAGCCTACGAAAAAATCGAAGAAGCCCTGCGGCGCATGGAAAAATTCATGCAACGCTACGGTTAGCCTCGGCTTCAGGTTAACTCGCAAATCTCACGATCGATAATCCACGGAGGCGCGTATGGAAATTCTCGGCATAGACGTGGGCGGCTCAGGCATCAAGGGCGCGCCCGTAAATATCGCAACTGGCGCTTTGACTGCTGAGCGATTTCGTTTGAAAACCCCAAAAGGCGCGGAAACGCAGGCGGTTGCCTCAGTAATCGCGGAGATCGTTAAGCATTTTGAGTGGAGCGGCCCGGTGGGAATCGGTTTTCCTGCGCCGATCAAGCATGGTATTGTCAAACTGGCCGCTAATATTTCCCCTGCCTGGGTCGGCATGAACGCCGATGAGTTTTTGACCCGGGCTACGGCTTGCCCGGTTACCGTTGGCAACGACGCGGATGTGGCTGGGCTGGCTGAAATGACTTTTGGCGCGGGCCTGGGCCAGGTCGGCACGGTCATCCTGATCACGCTCGGCACTGGGATCGGTTCGGCGGTTTTTCATGGCGGCAGCCTGATCCCCAACACGGAATTCGGTCACCTGGAGATCAACGGGCAGGATGCTGAAGCTATGGCCTCCGATGCGGCTCGCCAGCGCGACGATCTTTCCTGGAAAAAATATGCCCGCCGCTTGAACCGTTTTCTGCAGCAGATGGAGAAGCTGTTTTGGCCTGACCTGTTCATCATCGGTGGAGGGATCAGCAAAGAAGCGGAAAATTACATCCCCCTGCTGGTGGTAGAAGCTCCGGTCGTCCCGGCGACTTTCCTGAATGAAGCCGGAATTGTCGGTGCGGCATTGGTAGCCAGCCCTCATTGACGATAGACAGTGTTCATTAAAGATAAAAGAGGAGCGGCCACAGCGGCCGCTCCTCTTTTATCTTTCCATCTTCGTGATCAGGCTTTTTCGACTGTAAAGTTCTGCTTGCGAATGCTGTACTTTCCGGCTTTGGCCAGCACCTGGCCGACGAACTGTTCTTGTACATCCACCAGCGTATGCTGATCTTCGATGAAGATCTTGCCGATGGTGTTACCGGGGATATCGGCGTGATACGCGATCGCGCCGACCACGTCCGACGGACGAATTCCGTGCACTTTACCCATGCTCATTGTCAGGCGCACCATGCCCGGCTCATTAGATTTCACGCCGAACTTGGCGCCCAGAAAACCTTCGTGGCTCTTGACATGCGCGACGCGATCCGAGTGTTTTTCGGCGCCGGCGGAGTGTCTTTCAGTGAAGGGACGTTTCTCGGCAAAATCACGGCGCACGCCGCCACCGCGCACAGGGCGGGCCGGGCGGATTTCGTTAAGTTCAGTAATCGGGGCGATCGGGCGCTGTTTCTCGTCGCCGCGCGCGATCTTGAGCGCCACAGCGGCGATATCGAGCGGGTCAACACCGTTTGCCACGAGTTTTTCGACGATGACGCGTTCGGTCTTGCAGCGACCACGAGCCAGCCAGACGGTGATCTGGTTGGTCAGTTCGGCTTCGCGGCGGGCAACAATTTCTTCGGTGGTGGGCAGCGTGCCCTGGATCAGTTTTGAACGTGTGAAGCGTTCAATATCTTTTACCCGGCGTTTTTCAAAAACCGGCACAAGCGAAATGGCAATACCGGTCTTGCCCGCCCGGCCAGTCCGCCCAATACGATGGACGTAGATTTCAGCGTCATCGGGTAGATCGAAGTTAAAGACATGGGAAATATCATCAATATCCAACCCACGCGCGGCAACGTCAGTCGCTACCAGAACTTTAATCTGTCCGGCGCGAAAACGGTTGAGGGTTCGTTCGCGGGCGTCCTGGTTGAGATCACCGCTGAGAACTTCTGCGGGAAAGCTGCGGGCGGAGAGTTCGTTGGCCAGTTCGCCGGTTCCGGCGCGGGTGCGGACAAAGATCAGCGCGGAGCTAATATCTTCCACTTCAAAGAGGCGGGTTAGCGCCGCGGTTTTCTCGCGTTCATTGACCAGGTAATAGCGCTGTTCAGTGGCTGCCACCGTGACTTGCTCACGATCAATGGTTACCGACTGCGGATTTTGCATGTATTTATCTGCCAGGCGGCGGATGGGAGCGGGCATAGTCGCCGAGAAGAGCGCGGTTTGGCGTCCGGCGGGTGTGGCTGCCAGGATGGTTTCAATATCCTCGATAAAACCCATCGAAAGCATTTCGTCGGCTTCATCCAGCACGACCGTGCGCACGGCGCTCAAATCAAGCACGCCCCGGTTCATCAGGTCGATCAGGCGGCCGGGTGTGCCCACCACCACGTCCACACCCCGCCGAAGTTCGTTGATCTGGCGGATGTACGGAGCGCCGCCATAGACGGCCAACACCTGAACTTTGCAAAATTGCCCAAAAGAAACAGTCGCGTCCGCCACTTGCAAAGCAAGTTCGCGGGTTGGGGCCATGACTAGCGCCTGGGGGGCGCGTTTTCCGGGTTGTAAATTGTTTAGAATGGGGAGGGCGAAAGCGGCGGTCTTGCCGGTGCCCGTTTGGGCCTGGCCAATCACATCGACCCCGGTCAGCATAAGCGGGATCATGCCGGCCTGGATCGGGGTTGGTTCCACATAACCAAGCGCAGTAATGGCCTGCTCCAGTTCGGGGCGCAGGTTAAAAGCAGAAAATTCGGTTGTCATCATAACTCCTATTAATATATGTCATCCCACAGGATGGACATGGTCCCAAAATGTGTCAGGGACTGAAAAGGGAACGTTCTGATGACTCCGTCAAAATTCTTGCCTGCACCGGTTGGCCCTCACGGGCGAACCGTCCCTTGGACTTGCGTCCCACGTACCGCGCAACAAAAATGCCCGATCCTGATAACATCGGGCAATCATTCGGAATATCAAAACATTGTCCCAAGCATTTGCCCTGATGTCCAGGGCGAAGAAATTATATCACAATGTATGACATTTTACTAGATTTCGATCTGGATTCCACTGCCAGATTCATAACGGCGCAGCCCAAGATTGAAGATACTTATGGAGAGAGCGAGGTAGATGACCGCTCCCGCCGTCAGTTCTCCCAAGATGGGCCATGTAAAAGTACGAGTAAAGCTGGCGGGGACAGCCCCCATCAAGGCGGCTGGGATCAAGGTGAAAAGTAGCAGCTTGGCGGTGTTGTCGAAAAGGGTGATTGGATAAATGGCAAACGTAATCAGGGCATTGACCAGGGTGAAGCTGAGATTGACCGAATTGCCGATCCAGAAAGCCAGGCTCTGGATGGTGATCATGAAAGCCGCGAAAACCACTGCTGCCAGGATGACCGCCACGATGAATCGCAGCAATCCACCCCAGGTAAACACGCCGGAAGCGGCGAAACTGAGGAAGCCGTAGGTGAAATCGCCCATTCCGCTGGCGACCGTCCGGCTGGCGATGGCGTGCAGTAGAACGGGTCGCGGTAAGGACAGGTAATAATCCAGGCGCCCCTTCATGATGATTTCGCCCAGGTTGAAGGCGTTTCCAAATAACAGCGATACCAGCCCAAAAGCGCTTGCAGTGATCCCAAAAGTGACATACATGTCGGTGATGCCCCAGCCGCGCACGTTTTTAAAACGGTCAAAAAAGATGACCCAGATCGCGAAGTACATGACATTGTTCAAGATCATCCCGATCACCTGGGACAGAAATGAAATGCGATATTCCAGAGCAGACTGCAGGTTTGCTTTCCAAACCGCCAGCAAGAATTTGAGTGTTGACATTTTATCCGCCGTTAATCGTCAAATAAGTCAGTCCGCGCCGATAGGAGAAGTTGAGCACAAGTCCAAGAGCCAGGATCCAGGCCAATTGCACGCCCAAAACAGTGGTGAAGCCCGCCAGGGATGGGTTTACAAACAGGCGCGCCGGGGCAAAGGTCATCGAGGCAAAGGGCAGGGCGCGCGAGATGGTTTGCAGCCAGGCGGGGTAAAAATCAAGGGGGATCAACAGGCCGCCAAAAATGAAAGCCAGTTTCTGGTAAATCCATTGAAAAGCGGAGATGTCCTCCACCAGGAAAGCGCTCAACCCGATCAGAGTGGCGATGCAGAAATTGATCGTCCAAGACCCAACGATCGCGATTAAGACCAATGGCCAACCCCATACAGGAGGCGGCGGGCCAACTAGCCACCAGACCAGGCTTCCACCCAGCAACGCGTTTATAACTGCGCGGAAAACAGTTTCACCCATGGATGAGCTGAAGTGATACAAGACAAAGTCATAAGGCTTGTTGAGAAAATAGGCGATCGAACCGTCTTTGACGGCTTCCGAGATGGAATTTCCCAGGCGTGGGCGGCTGAGTTCGATGGTTTCTGCCAGCATCAGATACCAGAGAGTGTCACGCAAGGTCAGGCCATTGAGCTCGGTTTGCCCGGTGGAGGCGAACGTCACCTGCCAGAGCTGGTAGAAGATCCACATGAAGGGCAGGATGATCAGGCTGCGGCCGATTAATTCGGTTGGGTAAGCCAGGCTATTGACCACTTGCGTGGTGAAAATGGCCCAGTATTTTGACAGGGCTTTCATGTCGATTCTTCACTCAATTTATTCTGGTCAGCCTGTTCGTAGATCAAGCCAATCACCTCTTCGAGCGGAGGATCTGAGATGGTTATATCAACCAGGGTCCCGGCTGTTGAAAGGCGCGCCAGCACTGCGTCGGCGGGGTTAATCTGGGGGTCGAAACGCAGCTTGACGCCATAACGCCCGGTCTTGAGGGTTTGCATGCCCTCCAGGGCGAAATCAGCTGGTACTTCCTCGGCATAGCGTACTTCCACCAATTTGTGGGTCAGGAATTTGCGTTTCAAGTTGGAGACCTTGTCTTGATAGACAATCTGTCCATGATTGATGATGATCACGCGGTGGCAGAGCGCTTCCAGGTCGCCGGCATCATGGGAAGTTAACAGCACGCTGACATTTTCGAGCTTGCTCATCTCACGGATGGTATCGCGCAATAATTGTTTGGCAACCACATCCAATCCGATCGAAGGTTCGTCGAGCAGCAGCAATTGAGGTTTGTGCAGCAAGGAAGCCGCCACTTCGCAGCGCATACGCTGACCGAGCGAAAGTTTGCGCACTGGCGTCTCCAGCAGTTTGCCTAAATCGAAGGCATCACTCAGGAAGCCGATGCGTTTTTTGACATCCGCGTCTTCCAGTTCGTAGATTTTGCCAAACAGGTTGAGAGTATCAATGGCTGGCAAGTGATACCATAACTGTGGGCGTTGGCCAAAGACCGTACCAATCTTGAAGGCCAGTTTTTGGCGATCTTTCCAGGGGGTGTAACCCAGGACGCTGGCTTCGCCGCCAGACGGGTGCAAGATTCCGGTCAGGATTTTGATGGTGGTGGATTTTCCAGCGCCGTTCGGGCCAATAAAGCCCAGCAGTTCGCCTGCTTCCATCTCAAAGGATAGACTGCGGACGGCCTCAACAATGCTGTATTCTGGTTTGAACAGTGAACGCAAAGAAGCTCTCAACCCGGCGGCTTTGCGTTTGGTCTGAAAGGTTTTGCGGAGATTATTGACAGAGATAACAGGCATGCCCTATTTTACTGTACCTTACCGAGCAGCCATTAGCCAACATAAAAATCCACCGCCCTGTCAATTCCTGAACAGGGCGGTGGATTTTCTTTAATGAAATATTTAGATAAACATGGTATTCTTTATGCAATTATCAGGAGCAGAATCATGACAGACAATTACCAGTCTACCGCAATTAAGTCATCCGAAATCACCCCCAAGCAAACCTACCTCTCGCGCCGCGACTTCATCAAGGCCGCCGGTGTGATCGCCGGATCGGTGGTCCTGGCCGCCTGCGCGCCGCAGATTCGCGAGACAGCCCGGCCAACCCCGGCCAATGCAGAACTTGCCAAAAAGGTTGACGAGCTTGGCCAACAGGTCAATTCTTTTGAGGATATTACCAATTACAATAACTATTACGAATTCACCACGGATAAAACCAGCGTGGCCCCACAGGCCGCCAAATTCAAGACCTCGCCCTGGGACCTGGAAGTCTACGGTCTGGTGAACAAGCCTCAAAAATTCGCGCTTGAAGATTTGATCAAGCAGTTCCAACCCGAGGAGCGTATCTATCGCTTGCGCTGCGTCGAAGCTTGGAGTATGGTTATCCCGTGGGTCGGCTTCCCGCTGGCAAAATTGCTCAAGCAAGTGGAGCCAACCTCCGCTGCCCGGTATGTCCGTTTTGAAACAGTCATGCGCCCGGATCAGATGCCTGGCCAAAAGGACAATCTGTACCCTTGGCCTTACCAGGAAGGCCTGCGCATGGATGAGGCCATGCACGACCTGACCATCCTGGCCACCGGGTTGTACGGCGGCGAGCTGCCCGCGCAGAATGGCGGGGGTTTGCGCCTGGTAGTGCCGTGGAAGTATGGGTTTAAGTCGATCAAGGCTGTGATGAAAATCGAGCTGGTCGCTGAACAACCATCCAGTATGTGGAACAGCATCTCCCCCAGCGAATATGGCTTTTACGCAAATGTCAACCCGCAGGTGGATCACCCGCGCTGGTCGCAGGGCAGCGAAAGACGTATTGGCGAACTTCAGCGCCGGGATACGTTGATGTTCAACGGCTACGCCGAGCAGGTAGCGCAGTTATATACCGGCATGGATTTAAAAGAAAATTACTAAACGATGAAAAAACCAACCCTGCTTCAGGTCCTCGTCCATCTGGGCGGCTGGATACCCCTGGCGCAAATTGTCTATGACTATTTCAGCCGCCACCTGACGGCCAATCCCATCCAGGCCATTGAGCAGCGCACGGGCTTGCAGGCGCTGACATTTCTCCTGCTCTCGCTGGCCTGCACGCCCTTAGGCTCCATTTTCGGCTGGAAGCAACTGATCCAACGGCGCAAGGCGCTCGGAAACTATGCCTTCATCTATGCCGCCATCCACCTGGCAACCTTTTTTGGGCTGGATTATGGCTTCAATTTCAGGGCTATTCTGCGGGATGTGGCTACCAAATGGTACATTATCATCGGCCTGCTTGCCTTCCTGCTCTTACTGCCGCTGGCGCTGACCTCTTTTAAGGTTGCCATGAAGCGTCTTGGCCGGAATTGGAAGCGCCTGCACCGGCTGGTCTATATCATTTCGCCGCTGGTGGTTTTTCACTTTTTGCTCGTTGCCAAAGGAAATCTCACCCGCTTGCAGGGCAATATTCTCCAGCCGGTGTTGTACGCTTCGATCACCATATTTTTGCTGCTTTTGCGCATACCGGTTGTTAAAAACACCCTGATTGGGTTGCGCACCCGACAGCCGCGATGATGATCCTGCCAGGCAAAGCTGGCGCGCGAATTGCGTCAAAAATTAACAGCCACGCCAAACCTGGCATGGCTGTTTGTAGTGGACTACGCGTGATTCTGCGGTTAGAAGATGCCCTTCAATGCGAGCAGCAGGCCGACGATGGCCAATGGAATTCCGACGATGGCGCCGATGATGGTCAGGCTGACCAGCACACCGATCAGGATAAGTACTAGCCCGAGAACGATGGCAACAAACCGCCCGACCATTTCTACAATGGTGGCCAACAGCATCCAGATAGCCCAGAATGGCCACAGGAACCAGGGTACTTGATGTTTTTCTTTAGCAGTCATTTGTGAGTTCTCCTGATAATATATACGCCCCTGTTCTCAAAAGGATGCAATTTTTTTGGGCAGATTACTGGGCTGGTCAACTCGCTGGCATAACCTTCGCCGCGAACGATGCCCTTCGGGTTATAATGCTGACATGGATGAGATAAAACCTACTATGAAATCAGAAGATATTGTCCCAGAAGGCGTCCGCGCAGAAGTCAAACCGCAAACAGCCGTGAGTCCTATTCCGGTCCGGCGCGTACTGAAACGACCAGCCCCCAGGTCGAATACGTTGTCCCTTTGGCTGTCCTTGCCGGTTGTTTTTCTGCTGGGACTTGGCACAGGTTGGTTTCTGTGGGGAAGTGCCTTGCCCGCTGCCCAGGTAACTGTGAACGAGGACGTGAAGCGTTATGCGGTAACCAGCGATGGCGACGCATTTTTAGGGCCGGAGAATGCGCCAGTCACCATCGTTGAGTTCAGCGATTACCAGTGCCCATATTGTGTGCGCTGGTATCAGGATGTCTATGCTCGCTTGATGAAGGATTACCAGGGCAAGATACGCTTCGAATATCGTGATTTTCCGTTGTATTCCATTCACCCCGAAGCCGGGCCGGCCGCTGCTGCTGCCAACTGCGCCGGGGAGCAAAACGCCTACTTCCCGTTCCATGATGCGCTCTTTGGCCAGAAAAACGGGTTGAGCGCGGCGGCATTTACACAATATGCCAGCGAGCTGGGTCTGAATGTTGACCAGTTCAACAAGTGTGTCAGCGAACAACGCTATAAGAGCGAGGTGGATGCGGATTTTAAGTTTGCTTCCAGCCTGGGGGTGAGTTCCACGCCAACCTTTTTTGTCAATGGGCTGGCGGTCGTCGGCGCTCAGCCGTACGAGGTCTTTCAACAGATCATCGATAAGGAATTGGCCGGGGAAATCCCGAAATAAATTACGCCGTACACGGCCTTGTTCGGGGAGACTCTATGAAAAAAATTGTTGCGATTGCCGGGAATATCGGTGTAGGAAAATCGACCCTGGTGGATTTATTGTGTGGCAAGCTAGAATGGGAGCCTTTCTATGAGCCAGTGGCGGAAAACCGATATCTGGCGGATTTTTACAATGATATGGATGCCTGGGCTTTTCATTCACAGGTATTTTTCCTGACCCACCGCCTGCGCGCTTACCACCAGATCGCCAACCACCCGACCTCGGTCATCCAGGATCGCAGCGTTTACGAGGACGCTGAGATATTCGCGCAGAACCTGTTTTTGCAAGGCTATATCCATCCCCGCGACTATGCAACCTATCGCGAGTTGTACGAAACGGTGATGCAATTTCTACCCCCGCCCGATCTGGTCATTTACCTGCGCGCCTCTGTGCCGACCCTTATGAGCCGGATAGCTCGCCGGGGCCGGGATTATGAACGCTCAATCACTGCTGAATATCTGACCAGCCTGAATAGTTTGTATGAAAACTGGATCACGAACTTCACGCTCTGTCCAGTCCTGACCGTTCCGGCTGACGATGTGGATTACGTGGCGCATACCGGCCATCTTAACCTGATTGTTCGCAAGGTGGCTGAGAAACTCACCGGTAGGGAGGAGGTTGTCTTTGAGCCGGATGAAGTCGCCCGCGCCACGGAAGATTAGGTGCCGCGCGGCTACTAATCGGTAAACAAAGGCAAATGCCCCAGGGCAATGATCTGAAGCCATTGGGACTTCTCGCCCTCGGTCATGATGGCGGTCTCAGCCACTACCTGTGCCCCGGCTTTGCCCATGATCATGCGCATTCCTTGTAAAGTAGAGCCGGTGCTGATCACATCATCAACGATGATGACTTTTTTGCCCTTCACCAGATCCCGATCTTTTTCATCCAGGATCAATGTCTGCGGTTGTCCGGTGGTAATCGAAAGCGTCTCGGCCTGGATAGCATCTCCCATGTAAGGCTTATAGGATTTGCGCAAAACAACGTATGGTTTTTTGGTTTCAACCGAGAGCGCGTAAGTCAGGGGGATGGACTTGGCTTCAGCGGTAACCAGAATGTCGTAGTCCAGGGGTAGGAGCTTTTTAGCCAGCGCTTTGCCGCAGGCTTGCACCAGTTCGGTATCCCCCAGAATATTCAGAATAGCAATCCGCAGTCCCGGCGCGATTTGGAACAGGCGAAGCTCGCGTTTGAGGCCGGCAATTTCGACGGAATAGGTTTCGTGGCTCATATCGTTTCCTCCATACAAAAATTAGAACGTTGAATTTTATCATAACCTCATCGGGTGAAAGATGCGTCGGTGAGCTTTCGCTCTTACGGTATAATTTTCCTACTGGGCCTCCTCCAAGAAACCTGGGCCTGCCAGAAAACCATGCTGCCTGACCTGCAAATAAACGACATCGTCCGCATGCGTAAACCGCATCCCTGCGGTGGTTATGAATGGAAAGTTACCCGCCTTGGTGCGGATATTGGCCTGGAATGCTGCACCTGTGCTCACCGGGTCATGCTAACACGTCGGGAACTTGCCCGGCGCGCCAAATCGATCAGCGTGTCCGACCCAGGGCACTCTCCCGGAGATGAGCATGCCAACGCCAAATAGAAAGCCGCACATCCTCTTCCTGTTTTCTGATACCGGTGGTGGGCATCGCTCTGCTACCGAAGCCATCATTGAAGCGCTTGAATTGGAATATCCGGATGTTTTTACTTGCGAAAAAGTGGATATCTTCAAGGATTATGCTCCGCGCCCGCTTAATCGCATGCCCGATTGGTATCCTTACATGGTCCGCGCGCCGCAGTTATGGGGAGCCAGTTTTCGGGTCACGGATGGTCGCCCACAGGCGCGCGCGATCACTGCCACCATGTGGCCCGTGGCAGCCCGCACGGCGCGCAGCATCATCCGCCACCACCCCAGTGATCTTGTTGTTACAGTTCATCCGTTGGCAATTTCTTGGATTTTGAAGGCTTTAGGGAAAAACCGGCCGCCGTTCATCACCGTTGTCACCGACATGGTCACCACGCATGCCCTCTGGTTCGATAAGCGCTCGGATGCCATCCTGGTGCCCACCGAAATCGCTCGCCAAAAAGCCATCCAATATGGCATGCCGCCTCAGGTTGTAAAAGTGGTCGGCCAACCTGTGGCCCGCAAATATTGCGTTCAAAGCGGGGATAAAGCCGCATTGCGCGAAACCCTGGGCTGGCCCCAGGATAAATTTATCGTCCTGGCGGTTGGCGGCGGCGAAGGCATGGGCCCGCTCGGACAGACAGCCCGGGCCATTGCTGATTCTGGTTTGGATGTGGCTCTGGTCATCGTTGCTGGGCGTAACGAACGGCTCAAGGCCAGTCTTGAAAAAACTCACTGGCAGGTGCCCACCCTGATCTATGGTTTCACCAGGGATATGCCCGATTTCATGCGCGCTGCGGACGTATTGGTGACCAAGGCCGGCCCGGGTACGATCGCCGAAGCTTTTAACGCGCACCTACCGATCATCTTATTTTCTAAATTGCCGGGTCAGGAAGATGGCAACGTGACTTACACGGTGGATGCTGGCGCAGGTATCTGGGCGCCCACCCCGCAGCGCGTGGTCTCTGCCCTGAGGAATTGGGTCAACGACCCCCTTTCTCGCGAAAAAGTGGTCCAGGCCTGCATGCAGGCTGCCCGGCCCAATTCATCCATCGATATTGCCCGTGTCATCGGTGAGAAGCTGGGCATGGATAAATAAGAGATGAGACTGATATAATTCCTGCGTTATATGGTGCTATACATGCCCGTTTTATCTACTAATGCCTTCGACTTTTTCAGCCACAGCCCCGAGCAAACCCGTCGACTGGGCATGCGCCTGGGCGCAGCCCTCCAGACAGGAGATGTAATTTGTTTACAGGGTGAATTGGGCGCAGGCAAAACTACCTTTGTCCAGGGATTGGCCGCCGGTTGGGGATCGCTGGATGCTGTTTCCAGTCCCACCTTTGTCCTTGTCAATCTCTACCGCCGGCCGGCTGGCGGCCAGCTCTTCCACTTCGATACCTACAGAATCGAATCGAGCCTCGAGGCCGAAGAGCTTGACCTGGAGGCTATGCTCAGCAGTGGAGCGCTCGTCATCGAATGGCCGGAACGTATGGTCAGCGTGCTTCCGGCCGAACGGCTTTGGATCAAGCTCGAATATATTGACGATGACCGACGTGAACTTACTTTTTTGCCGGTCGGGCTGCGTTATATCAATTTACTCAACGAATTCCGCGAGTCAAGTTTCGGATCCGAATAATGTTGCTTGCTGTTGATACTTCCACTCCGCAGATCGGCCTGGCCCTGTATGATGGGGTCCAGGTCCTGGCCGAGTCGCTGTGGGTCAGCCAAGCTCGCCATACGGTGGAACTTGCCCCAGCGGTTGCAGAACTGCTCAAGCATACCGGGTTCAAGATTGACCAGATCCAGGCCCTGGGTGTGGCCATTGGCCCAGGGTCATTTACCGCGCTGCGCGTAGGATTATCCTTTGTTAAAGGATTGGCCTTTGCGCTTTCTCTGCCGGTTATCGGGATCAATACCCTGGATGTGGTCGCGGCCAGCCAGCCGGCCAGCCCCCAGCCCCTTGTCTGTATTTTGCCTGCAGGTCGAGGTCGCCTGGCCGTCTGTTGGTATACCCCAACCCAGCCCACCTCCCACCAGTCAGCCTCCCGGCGTTCAACCGTGGCACTTCCTCCCGCCTGGCAATCCCAGGGCGGTCCCAGTATCATGACCGCTGAAGCATTGTCCGCGGCAATTACCCAAGATTCCGTGGTCTGCGGTGATCTGAGCCAGGCGGAACGCCTGGTCTTGAAAACCAATGAGCATATCTGGCTGGTGTCTCCAGCCTTAAGCGCTCGCCGGCCCGCTATCCTGGCTGAACTGGCCTATAATCGTTGGCGCGCTGCCTCGCAATTGGGCGACGTGGAGGATGTTTCCAGCCTCGCGCCACTCTACCTGCACCTGTCAGAGCCGATCCCAGGTGGAACGGCTGGGACTTTCCCGGCAGATTCATTTGTAACCACCCGCCCGGCATGAATGTCCGCCTGATGGTCGCAGCTGATTTGCCTGCCGTTTCTCAGATCGACGAGTTAAGTTTCAGCCAACCCTGGTCCTTTGCCGCTTTTGAAGTTGAGCTGGCCAACAGCAATGCCCGTTGCTGGGTAGCCGAGCGGGTAGATCAGGTTAACGATGATTTGGGCAGTGTTTCGCCTGGATGTGTGCTGGCGGCCCTGGTCCTCTGGCGGGTATTGGATGAAGCCCACATTGCCACAATTGCCGTGCATCCTGATTATCGTCGGCAGGGCTGCGGAAAGCTGCTTTTGCAGGCTGCCATGCAGGCAGCTTATGCTGAAGGAGCGCGCCTTTTTTATCTTGAGGTGCGTGCTGGCAACCTGGCCGCGCAAAAAATGTATGCAGATTTTGGTTATGAAATTGTTGGCCGTAGGCAGAAGTATTACAAGGATAATGGCGAAGATGCCTTGTTGATGACACTCGATCTTACCCGGCATAACCCTGGTTAATAATCCCAGGTACCCTATCTACGAATCGAGGCCCTCCATGATTGCTCAAGCAGCTCTGGCTCAAATTGCCAGCGAAGTATCAGCTTGTACGAGCTGCGCTTTGCACACAACGCGGACTCTATCTGTGCCTGGAGAAGGCCCTGACAATGCTGAAATTATGTTGATCGGTGAAGGGCCTGGCGCAACTGAAGATGAACAGGGCCGGCCTTTCATCGGCAGTGCGGGAAAGTTTTTGGTCGAACTGCTTGGGCAGGCCGGGTTGAAACGCACAGATGTGTGGATATGTAATGTGGTCAAATGCCGTCCACCGGCAAACCGTGACCCTCTGCCGGAAGAATTGACTGCCTGTAACCTGTACCTCGAGCGCCAGATCGCAGCCATCAGCCCAAAAATCATCATTACCCTGGGACGTTTTTCGATGGCCAAGTTTATGCCCGGCGTGAAGATTACCCAAGTGCATGGCCAGATGCGCCGGATCGGGGAACGCTTCGTGATTGCCATGTTCCATCCGGCAGCGGCGCTGCATCAGGCGGCGCTCAAGCCCGCCATCCTGGCTGATTTTGCCCGACTGCCACAGTTATTAGAAGTGGCGCGCGCAGCACAGGCCGGGTCGGTTCAATCCCAGCCTGTCGGTTTAGAAAAAATGGAAGAACCAAAACAGATGAAATTGCTCTAAGAGCAGCAAGCTCATCCACACTATCCCCAACCACCTGTGAGTTTGAGTCATTGGAGAAGGAAAAATGTCTAAAAAAGACGATCTGATCAAGAAGTTACAAGATAAAACCGCCAGGATCGGCATCCTTGGCATGGGTTATGTCGGCATGCCCCTGGCTGTTGTCTTTGCAGAAAAAGGATTTACTGTGCTCGGTATCGACCCCGACCCGCGCAAAGTGGAGACCTTCAACACGGGTGTTTCTTATATCCAGGACATCCCATCTGAAACTGTGGCTCGCCTGCTGAAGGCTGGCAAGCTCAGTATGACCGCCGATTTTGCCGCCCTGGCCCAAATGGACGCAGTTGCTATTTGTGTTCCTACGCCTCTGCGCCAGACCGGCGACCCGGATATGTCTTTTATCCTTTCTGCCACCGATCAGTTGGCGAAATATGTCCATCCGGGCCTGGTCGTTGTCCTCGAATCGACTACTTATCCAGGTACCACCCGTGAACTGATGGTTCCCATGTTGACTCGGGAAGGAAAATCCGGTCTGACGGTGGGCGAAGACCTGTTTATCTGCTTTTCACCCGAGCGTGTCGATCCGGGCCGCGAAGACTGGACGACCTACAATACCCCCAAGGTGCTGGGTGGAATGACCAAGGCGTGCGTGGAAGTCGCCACTGCCTGGTATTCTGGCGCCATCCAAACCGTTGTCCCAGTTTCGTCACCTGAAGCCGCTGAAATGGCAAAACTGCTTGAAAACACCTTCCGTATGATCAACATTGCCATGGTCAACGAGCTGGCGCTCATGTGTGAACGCCTGGGCGTGGATGTGTGGGAAGTCATTGATGCGGCTGCTTCCAAGCCGTTCGGTTTTATGAAGTTTACCCCCGGTCCTGGCCTGGGCGGGCACTGCATCCCGATCGATCCGTTATACCTTTCCTGGAAAATGAAAGCCTTGAACTACAGCGCAAAGTTCATTGAACTGGCCTCCGAGATCAACACCAATATGCCGCGTTATGTCGTTAGCCGGATATTAGAGGCCCTGAACGACCGCGGGAAGACTCTCAAGGGCAACAAGGTGCTTGTGCTCGGCGTGGCTTACAAACCCGATATCGACGATGTGCGCGAATCTCCGGCTTTGGATGTAATCGCGCTGCTGCGCAAGAAGGGCGCGCTCGTCGAATACCACGATCCGCATATCGCGAAGATTCACCACGAGCGCGAAAATTGGCAGATGCAGAGTATTACCGATGCTGATCTGATGCAATCGGTTAATTCAGCGGATGCGGTTGTCATCATCACCAATCACAGCTCGTATGATTATGCCGCCATTATCGCGGCAGCCTCTTTTATCTTTGACAGCCGCAACGCCCTTGGCGCTTTTGGTGGCAAAGAAAACCCCAAAGTGGTCCGGCTTTAATTTTACCAATCTACCCAACAGGACTTTATGGCTCACTACCTGATCACTGGTGCTGCCGGTTTTATCGGCGCGAGAACAGCTGAAATCCTCATCGAGCAAGGTCATACGGTTACCGGCATCGACAATATGAACGATGCCTATGACCCGCGGATGAAGGAATACCGCCTGGAAAAACTGCAAACGATTGGCTCGGCAAATCGTAAGGCATTCAATTTTCACCGCGCGGACATTTCCCATAAGGATGTTATTGCTCTATTCGATGGGCAAAAATTTGATGGCGTCATTAATCTCGCAGCCCGAGCCGGGGTGCGTTTCAGCGTGGAAAACCCCTGGATCTTCGTCGAAGCGAATGTCACCGGAACCTTGAATATGCTCGAAGTTTGCCGGCGGACGGGCTCGGGGACGTTTATCCTGGCTTCGACCTCCAGCATCTATGGGGCTAACCCGCCCTACCCAACCCCCGAAACAGCCCCAAGCAGCGAGCCCCTCCAACCGTATGCCGCCAGCAAAAAGGGCGCCGAGGCCATGACTCACGCTTATCACCATCTTTATGACCTCAACACCACCGTTCTACGCTTCTTTACGGTTTATGGCCCGGCGGGCCGCCCCGACCTGGCCTTGTTCCGTTTTGTGCAGTGGATCATCGAGGGCCGTCCCGTTCATATTTATGGGGATGGGGCCCAATCGCGCGGTTTCACTTACATCGATGATATTACCCGCGGCATCATCGCGGCCTTAAAACCCCTTGGGCATACCATCATCAACCTGGGCGGTCACGAGGTTATCACGATCAATAACCTGGTGACCTTGATTGAAGAGCTGACTGGCAAAAAAGCCCAGGTTATCCACGGGCCAGCAAATCCGGCCGACATGTCGACCAATTGGGCCGATGTCACCCGGGCCAGGCAGCAGCTCGGCTGGTCCCCCGAATATGACATGCGCGCTGGCACGCAAAAATTGATTGATTGGTATCTGACCGAACGTTCCTGGGCCAACAAGGTCTTGACTCTGTGAGTTTTGGGCACAAAGTGTTTTCTGCCTCCCGAAGACACATCCAGGTTTTGTGGCGCTTGGTGTCCGCACTTGGGCGCGAGGATGCAACCTTGCGCCGCGTAATGAAAAGCAGCGCACATTTACTCAGCGGGAATGTCGTTGCCGCTGCGCTGGGTTTTGCGCAAGGCATCCTGGCGGTGCGCCTGATTGGGATTACGGACTGGGGCCTGGTGACCACCGTTATTACCTTTGCTTCCAATATCAATCGCTTGCTGACCTTCCGTATGAATGAAGTCGTGGTCAAGCGCTTGGGTCAGGCCCTGCCTCAAGGGAAAAAACTGGAAGCTGCAGCCGTGGTCAAGGCTGCCATGTTGGCAGAAATGGCCACGTCCCTGACAGCCTACCTGTTTTTATTGTTTCTCGCACCCTGGGCGGCCAATACTTTCGCTAAAAACTTGCAAATTGCGCCGCTTTTCCAATTTTACGGGTTAATTTTACTGACCAACCTGGTTGCGGAAAGTTCCACCGGTGTGCTGCAAGCCTTGCGACGCTTTGATTGGATCGCGCGCATTAATATAGCTCAGAGTATCGCCACTGCTGGGCTCATTGTATATGTCTTCCTCAAGGCAGCCCCGGTTCCTGGCTCCGAAATCGGTCCGGGTATTTTTGGTGTTTTGCTGGCCTATGTGATTGGTAAATCGATCAATGGAATTGGACTTGCTCTGCTGGCAGTGCGCGAGCTGAACAAGGCTCTGGGTGCTGGCTGGTGGAAAGTTTCTTTGCGCTCTTTGCCCGAATGGCGGAGCATGTTAATGTTCATGCTCAATACCAATCTGAACGGTACTGTGAATCTGTTTACTCGTGATAATATTCCTTTGTATTTGGCGGCCCTGTTGAGCACTACCCAAGTTGGCTATTTCAAACTTGCCCAATCGCTGATCAACTTGATCCTTTTGCCGCTCGATCCGCTGATTTGGCCGACCTATACAGAAATCAGCCGAACGGTGGCCCAAAAACAATGGCAGGCCACCCGCCAGCTTTTGCGCCGGGTAAGCCTGCTCACGGCCTCAGCCGTGTTTGCTATTGGCGGTTTTTTAGCGCTCACCGGTTGGTTTTTACTGCCTCTGTTATACGGCGAGCAGGCCCTTCCAGCTTACCCGGCTTTGTTGATCTTGCTGCTCGGTTATGGATTTGCCAGCATCTTTCAATGGAATCGCCCGCTCATGCTGGCCCTGGGAAAACCGGGTTTTCCGCTGCTCATCTCGCTGGTTGTTGGTCTCGTGGAACTTGCTCTTATATTTTTGCTTGTCCCGCGCCTGGGCTACCTGGCCCTGGCCGGCATACTTTCAGCCTATTTTGTAGTCTCGATCAGTATTATTATCCTGCGCGGTTTTGACGAAATCAAGCGCCAATCAATCTTCAGCAAGTAAATGTGCAGCACTTAATGGCGGAGCGCCAACCTATGAAAATTGTTGCTATCTCAGGCTCACAAGTTCCATCCAATCTGGCAAATAGTTTGCAAACCATGAAAGCTGTCCACGCGTTGGCCCAGCTTGGCCATGCTGTGACCCTTATCGTCCCGCTTAGTGAACAGAACAGCACCGATAACAATTGGCAGGAGCTATCTACTTTTTACGGCCTGCAGGAAGAATTCCAGGTGGAATATCTGCCGAGCGCCTCTCGACGCTTGTTTTTTCTCTCGGCGGTGCGCAAGGCAAAAAGCCTGAAACCGGATTTGTTATACGCCTGGCCCTTGCCGTCCGCTGTGCTTGGGCTGATGAATGGCATGCCGGTCCTTTTGGAGCTGCATGATCTGCCTTCTGGGCGCGTTGGTCCGCTCTGGTATCGCTATTTCCGCGACTTTAAGGGCAATAAACGCATGACGGTCATCACCAGGGCTTTGAAACAGGCCTTGACAGAACGATATGGAGCTCTTGCAGGTCATTCAGATGTTGTCCTTGCCCCCAACGGAGTGGAACTTGAACGATTTGAACATCTTCCTGATCCGCAGCCAGCCCGGCGCTCCCTGGGCTTGCCCGATGCGCCCACCGTGGTCTGCACTGGTCATCTGTATGCTGGCCGGGGCATGGAATTATTTATCCATTTGGCGGCGGCCTTCCAGGAAAAAGGGGTCCACTTTTTGTGGGCCGGGGGCCGGCCTGCCGATATCGAAATGTGGCGGTCCCAGGCACTGGCTCTGCCTAACCTGACCTTCTGCGGTTTCATCCCCAACGCGCAGCTCCCCATGTATCAAGCTGCCGCGGATGTTCTGTTAATGCCCTACAGCCGCGAAATAGGTATTTCCAGCGGTGCAGGTCACTCGGCCCAGGTTTCCAGTCCGATGAAAATGTTTGAATACCTGGCGTCCGGTCGTGCCATTTTGGCCTCGGACCTGCCGGTGTTCCATGAAGTTCTGAATGAGAACAATGCCGTCTTTTGCCCTCCCGAAAACCTGCCTGCCTGGGAAAGCGCTTTGCAGGCCTTGTTGGACAACCCGTCTCGCCGAGCAGAATTGGCCCGGCAGTCCCGGGTCGATGCCCAGAAATATTCCTGGATAGAAAGAGCCAAACGCATTCTGGATGGGTTCCCCGGTTAAAGTCCCGCAGGCTTTGACTTCTTGCCACTTTGCGCGGGAATCGGAATAACCATCCATCATATTCTCCCGAAGGATAGCGCTTGAACGACGAAAAAAAAAGTTTGCGGAGTTGGCTGGCGGTTGTGCTGGTTGTGGCAGTCCTGGTACGGGTTGGCGTGTGGTTTAACTATCCGCTTGCCCGGGGCAACGATACACTGACCTACCAGCACCTGGCCAATTCGCTCAAGAACCATGACGGCTTTGAACGTTACAACGGCACACGCACCCCCGGATATCCCATCTTTTTGCTCCTGGCGGCCACAGATGAGCGTGTTTATATGCTTCAATTATGCTTGGGCTTATTGACCACTCTGCTGGTGTTTTACCTTGCCTGGCGGTTGAGTTGCACTGCCTGGATCGCTGGTTTGCTGGCCCTGGCCCATACCTTGAACCTGGGTCAGATCTTTTTTGAAGCCACGCTTTTATCTGAAGCCGTGGCTACATTTTTGATATTTTTTATATTTGCTGGTCTGATCTTCCTGTTCAAAGCCCCGCAGGAAGTGCCTTCGTCTCTTGCTCATCGCCCCCTGCCTGCTGCTTTGATCTCCCTTGCGCTTGGGTTGGCCGCCATGGCCCTGGCTATGACCCGTCCCCTGTTTGTTTTTGTCCCATTTTTAGGGGCTTTTGTTCTGCTCTTTTTCTGGCGCAGCCCAGCTATTAAATTGCGGCTGGGTGCGGCTGTGCTGGTGGCCCTGCCCGCCATGGTGGCGCTGCTGCTCTGGATCAATTTCATTTATGTGCGCTTCAATATAGTCGGGCTGGATTCGATTGGCGGCTATCACCTGGTCAATCACACCACTACTTTTTTTGAACTTGCTCCGGATGAATATGCTCCCATCCGTGACACTTTTTTACAATTTCGCGCCCAGCATATCGCCATGACAGGTTCGCCGATTAACACCATCTGGGATGCCATTCCCACGTTGATGCTCCAAACGAAGCTGAATTATTATTCACTCGGCCGCTTAATGGGTGAGATTTCCAGCCGCCTGATCAGCGAACATCCCTGGCTGTATATTCAAAACCTGGTCATCGGTTGGTGGCGCTTCTGGCGCGTGGGTGTATTCTGGCTGCCAGATACGCTTTCAAATGCAACATTGCGATCTTTGCTGAACAGCTTGATGTTTGTTGAGCGCCTTGGCTTGTTTGCGATCAATTTGCTGTTTTTGAGTGGCTCACTGGCTTTGTTTTGGCCAAAAATCCGCAGCCAATTCAATATGGATTTATTTCTGTGGTTCGCGCTAAGCGCCGTGTGGATCACCTCCATCCTGCAGACCCTGGCAGAACATGGCGATAATGCCCGTTTCCTGGCACCCCTGCAAACATTGGTCGTCCTGATCGTCGCCATCTGGCTCTTTAATTGTGTCCGTTTTTGGGTTCCTGCACACATCTTCGCCGGACGGAAGACCCCCAACCCATGAAACGTTCAATTTACCTGATTACCCTGTTTGCTTTTCTATTGCGCCTGGGGCTGGGAGTGACCGCCTCAACCTTGCTGCCAACAATGGGCTATGAGAGCAAACCGCAGCGCGCCGGGTATCTTTTTTTCGACGCTTACCGCCGCGATACCCAGGCCTGGGATCTGGCCCAGTCCACAAAACCGCTGGTGCGCGCCTTCGATGGTAAATTTGCTTCTGACCAGTATGGTGGTCTGCTCTGGATCAGCGCCTTTATTTACCGCTATCTTGCCGCAGGCGCGCACCAGCCTCTATTGATCGTTTTGCTGGCTGCGCTGGCTGGTTCACTGGGTGCTCCTTTTGTCTATTTAATGGCCAGGCGGCTTGCGGGCGATAAGACTGCGCTTCTTTCCGCGCTGATTTTTGCCTTTTTTCCAGAAGCTATTTTGCTCGGCGCTGCGCAGATGCGCGAACCGTTTCTGATGACGTTCATTGCAATGGCTTTCTATGGCGTGACAGAATGGCAGGCAACCCGTCAAAAAACCGCTGGCGCGTGGTTCTGGATTTTATTTTCATTGACCGGCATGCTCTTCCTTTCTCCTGGTTTCGTGTTGGTGACGCTGGTCGCCTCGGCCGGTTGGTTGTATTTTGCCAACCCAATGGCGGCAACAAACGCCGAGCGCAAAATTCCCTGGCAGGTTATCCTCGGCGCCCTGGTTTTGTTCGCGCTTGCCCTGCTGGTGGTCAGCGCCAGTTGGACATCGCTGGTCTCTGCCCGGGGCGCAGGGCTGTTTGGTGTCATTGGGAATTGGGCGCGCGGAACGACCCGCTGGAATGCTTATCTGCTCGGGCGTAGTTCCGGCATCGTTCAACTGCTTTTTCAGGCCCTGCCTTCAGGCCTGGCTCTGCCCTTCGTGGCGATCTATGGCGTACTTCAGCCTGTACTTCCCGCGGCCTTATTCGAACCTGGCATTCCCTTCTGGCAAATCCTGGGGATTTGCCGCGCCCTGGGTTGGTATCTATTGCTGCCCGCGTTGGCCTTTGCGCCGATTGCTCTTGCCAGTCAACCTCGTCGCGGTGCGGTGCGCATTGCCGTTAACGGGACAGCGCGCCAATGGTTGTGGTTGAGTCTGGTTGTTTGGGCGTGGATTTTTATCGCCGCCCTTCGCGGAGGCGGTGACCAGTGGGATAATCCCCGTTATCGCGTGATCCTGTTGCCGTGGCTGGCTCTTCTGGCGTCTCTGGCCTACCAGCAAGTGCGGGCGGGCGCCGGGCGCTGGTTCTGGCGGATTTGCAGCATCGAAGCCATCATCCTGCTGGTATTTGGTCACTGGTATTCCTGGCGCTATCTTGGTTTTGGTTTCAACATCGGCATTCGCAACACGCTGGCGATAGCCATGTTGCTGTCCTTGCTGGTGCTGCTGGGTGATTGGTTCCTTGAGCTTAAACGCAGAAAGCCGGTCTGAATGCTGATGCAAAAAGCAATCATTGTTGGCGCCTCCTCAGGCATAGGAAAATCCCTGGCAAAAACGCTGGCCAGGGATGGATATCAGCTTGGGCTTGCCGCCAGACGTCTGCCGCTTCTTTTAGATTTACAGCAAGAGATCGGCAGCCAGGCACGGATCAAACAGATCGACGTCACTGACACCCAGGATGCGATATCTCGATTGTCTGAACTTGTCCAAGAGATGGACGGCGTCAACCTCATTGTCATCTGTGCGGGTACTGGTTTTGAAAATCCCGAGCTAGATTGGGACAAAGAGAACAAAACGATTGCAGTCAATGTAGCCGGATTCACAGCAATCGCCAATGCCGCCATTCATTTTTTCTTAAAAAACGGTTCTGGGCACCTGGTTAATATCTCTTCCATTGCCGCGC
The DNA here is from genome assembly GCA_964536185.1 of uncultured Anaerolinea sp. GTDB lineage: Bacteria > Chloroflexota > Anaerolineae > Anaerolineales > Villigracilaceae > UBA5195. Next base: position 48,797 of record CAZHWV010000004.1, read on the forward strand.
TGAGAGGCAGTGGCAGCGCCCCGGCTTATAATGCTTCCAAAGCCTTTGAGTCAATTTACCTGGATGGGTTACGCCACAAAATCGCCAGGTTAGGATTGCCAATTACAATTACTGATATTCAGCCGGGATTTGTTGACACGGCCATGGCGCAGGGCGAAGGTTTATTTTGGGTTGCTTCACCCGAAAAAGCCGCAAGCCAAATTTACCAGGCAATCCAAGCGAAGAAAAAGCATGCCTACATTACCAAGCGTTGGCGGCTCATTGCCTGGCTATTAAAGTTTGCGCCGGATAGTGTTTACTATCGTTTGTAAACTGCCACCTGCATAGGGATAACCGGCTGCCCAACCCTGGCCAGCCCAGGATGTTACCTTCTATCAAGCTCTGCCACGGCAACCTTGAATATGGTTTACCAGTTTTGAACATGTTTTTCAACTATCAACGAACTCCTTGGAGGCTAAGGCTATGCAATTTACATACGATGACCTTTTTGAATTACTAAACCAACCCGGCCCGCTCCAGCTCAAAGGCGCCGATCTGAGTGGCGCTAGCTTATACGGCGTCAATCTGCGGGCTGCAGATTTGAGCGGTGCAAACCTGTGCGCAGCCGATCTGAGCGGCGCGAACCTGAGCGGCGCAAACCTGAGCGGCGCCGACCTGAGCGGCGCTGACTTCCTCGCAGCTGATCTGAGTGGCGCCAATCTGCGGGGCGCCACCTTGCTCGATGCTGATCTGGGCGCGGCAAACCTGCGCGGCGCTATTCTGTGCGGAGCCGATCTGAGCGCGGCCAGCCTGTGCAATGCCGATCTCACCCAGGCCGACCTGCATGGAGCCACCCTCAGCGCCGCTGACCTGCGCTCAGCCGACCTGCGGGGCGCCAGCTTGAACGGCGCCGACTTGCTCATCGCCAACCTGAGCGCGGACGAACTTATCCAGGCTGAGGTGATCCAGGCTGATCTGCGCGGAGCCAGGTATACAATAGATACAAAATGGCCCGATGGTTTTGACCCAGCCGCCGCTGGGGCGGTCAAAGTGGAAGCCTGAAGATTGACGTCATCATCTCGGTTATAATTCATGAACTGAATTTTTTAGCTGGTCCGATTTGCCCAGCAAATTGTCTCTGCATGCGAAGGAGATTTACATGCCTGTTGCAATTATTACCGGTATCACTGGCCAGGACGGTTCTTACCTTGCCGAGCTTTTGCTTGGCAAGGGTTATCAAGTTATTGGTATGGTGCGCCGTTCCAGTACTGTTACCATGGAACGGCTTGAACATATTCAAAATGACATCATCATCACCCAGGGAGACCTGCATGACCAGTCTTCCATGGTCGCGTTGATCGAAGAATACAAACCTGATGAGGTTTACAACCTGGCGGCGCAGTCTTTTGTGCCCACATCCTGGAGCCAGCCCTTGTTGACTGCCGAAGCCACCGGGTTGGGAGTCACGCGTATTCTCGAAGCCATCCGGCTGGTCAATCCCCAGATCAAGTTTTACCAGGCTTCGTCCAGCGAAATGTTCGGAAAAGTGGTCGAAGTGCCGCAGCGCGAATCTACCCCCTTTTACCCGCGCTCGCCTTACGGAGTTGCCAAGCTTTACGGGCATTGGATCACGGTAAATTACCGCGAATCGTTCGATATGTTTGCAACCTCGGGTATTTTATTCAATCATGAAAGTCCGCGGCGCGGCCTGGAGTTCGTCACCCGGAAAATCTCCAATACCGTTGCTAAAATCAAATTCGGACTGAGTAAGGAGCTTCGCCTGGGCAACCTTGAAGCCCAGCGTGATTGGGGTTTTGCTGGCGATTATGTGGAGGCCATGTGGATGATGCTCCAACATTCCCACGCGGATAACTTTGTCATCGGAACCGGCGAAACCCATTCTGTGCGCGAATTCTGCGACCTCGCCTTCGGCTATGTCGGTCTGAACTACCAGGATTATGTTGTTCAGGATCCGCGCTTCTATCGCCCGGCTGAAGTCGACCTGCTTATCTCCGATCCAGCCAAGGCCAGGGCTGAACTGGGTTGGACTGCCAGCACCAGCTTTAAGGCGCTGGTTGAAATGATGGTGGAATCCGATTTGCGTTCTAATCCTGATCTCACCGGATCATCGCGAAACACTTATGGGACGGCGCAGCACCTGCCCCACAAATAGGGCTTCGCGACAAAGGCATTTTTTGTGGCAACTACCTCATTCTGACCATGTCAAGCCCACCTCCCTGGCGTTGAACCTCAAAGCGAGGGTCTCTTCGCAGGCTATCCACCCCGATTGTTAGATTAAACGGGTACAACTCTGGTAAATAGAGCAAGTCGTTATAGGGCAGGCCTTCCGAAGGATGAGCATAGAGCGCGCAGGTCAATAACCAACTTTGCAGGTTTTCGGAGGCTGATAAACTGTGAAATTGAATTTTATATAATTGTTTCTGATCTGTATTGGCAAGCGCTCCCCAATTGGTCAGCGAAGCGATAATTCGTTCTACGGAACGATCCAGCGCGCCAAGATGACCGTAATCGCCAGCAATTTTATCTTTGATCAATTTGCGGGTGATCCATTCCTGGGTCCGGGCCACCTGGCCAATGCCCGCTGCACATTTTCTAAAGAAAGGGTAGCAAACCAGGCTCATGCCGAAATGAAGCCACATGCGTTCCTGCGCGGACGATAGTGTTGGAAAGATTGCCAAAGCCTGTTGTCGAATTTGGGGAACGCTCTTTTCCGTTTTCACCCATATTGCGGTAAGAACATCAATTGTTTTGCGTTGGGCTTCCAGGCCTTGAACCGTACCGGAAATTGTTTCGGCCAGGCGCTGCCTGATTTCAACAGGTTCAGTGGCTTGAACACACAATGATGCCACTACGTCCAACCAATCCAGGGTGATTGTGCGACTGAACCCGATTCCTTTATCCATTATTATCTCGCTTTTGTGATTTGTACAAAGGGAACGATGGCTTCGTCAATGGAGATGCCGCCATGCGTGACGACGACTTCTCCACAGGGCGCAAATGCGCCGCGACCTGTGGGCATTAATGCTACCATTTGTTTGGGCAGAAGCCCATCGTAATCCCAAAGATGTGTTTCCGGAAAAGCGCCTTGAATTCGCAAGGCAGCCAGACGATCCTGGTATATGCGAGCTCGTTTTCCTCGGGTCTGCGCCAGCAGCCCTTCGGATGGCTGACCAAGACCGGTGGCTTCGACATGCCCATGATCGCTGGTGATGAAGACGGCATAGCCGTGATCCAGGTAGGAGTCCAGCAATTTTTCGAGCGGGAGCGAATTTTGTGCATGGGCCGGATCGAGCCACAAGCGCAGCGATGACTGCTGATCGACAGAGCCCAGCGTGGCGTTATGCGTCAGTTTGTCGGGAGTGTCTTCGACCAGGCACCAGAAAGATACTCGCGGATCCTGCAGCTCGGCCATTTGATCGATGCCGCGATCATAAGCCAGGGCGCGCAGCCCGCAGATCGTTGCTGACTGGCCTTCTCTGGACCAGAACAATTCCCAGGCATGGGCTTCTGTGGGGCAATGCTCCAGATCATTCGCAAAGTCTGCAGGTCGCAGGCCGGAAATCAAGGCGTATCTGGAAATGGATGTGATGGTGGGAACCTGGGCCAGCAAGGTTTCGGTTTTATATTCCCAACCTGGGTGGCGTTTTATCCAAACAGATTTGATTACTTGCCAATCAGTCAACGATAGCCCATCTAAAATCAACAGAACAACACGGCTAAATTGACCCAGGTTGCGCAGATGCGCCAGGTAATGGGTGACATGGTGTACATGATGCGGCCTGGGCAAGCGCTGTACACCCAGGGATGTGTAATTTCTATGCAGCCAGATCGAGAAAAGGTGGTCCATTTCACGAACCAGCCTGCGAAAGGTTTCTTTTTGCGAAGGGTTAGTAGCCAGGTCGGTCTGGTAAGCCAGGCTGCACAATTCGGCCCAATCCTGGGCAAGTCCGGACCAACTATTCCAGCTTGTTTGAACCTGTTGTGGTTCAGCAAGGGCTTTTAATCGCCTGTCCAGCTCATCCAAGAGAAATGTGAAACGTTGAAAACGCGCATCCAACTGGGTAATGCCTGACTGAGTCCAGGCGGGCATACCTTTTTGAGACGGAATTTTTATTGGTTGCAGCGTTCCCTGGCGCACCAGGGCCGGTACAAGGTTCTGCAAATTTATATCGCGGGCAAATGGCAGGTTGTAACCAGTGCTGATTTCTCTTACATCAGTACCCGACAGGGTTTGTTCAATGGAGGTTTGCCATTGCTGTTGGACAAAAGTCAAGAATGCCTGGGTTTCCCTAATGAGCAGCTCGAGATCCCAAGCATGATAGACCGGATACCGTTTCAACCGCTCCAACAGCGCCTGACGCAGTGGCAGCGGTAATGGCGATTGGCGTTGGTGGTAATCGTTCAACCAGGCGATCAGGGCGTGCGGCTGGCTGAGCGTGAGCGGATCTGCGTTGAAGACTTCGCGCAGCAGGTAGTCAATGGTTTTTTGACGGCTGAGGACTTCAGGGACGGGGGGGCAGAAGATCAATTTTTCCAGCTGTTCCGGGCTCAGGCTTTGCAGTACCGGGTAGGCCAGATTGGGAAAATAATTGTGCAGTGATAGGGTGAGACGGTAGGCTTGTTGATAAAGATCATAAGGCAGATCTTCCAGTGGACCATTGGTGATGAGCAGCAGCGGCTGCTGCGGGCTGAATGGCCGCGCCTGTTCCACGCGCTGGCGCAGGATCACCGGGTCATTTTCCTGTATGACCTGGAAACCACGCTGTCCTAATTCCAACATCACTGCTTCACCTGCGAGAAGGCCGTCAGGGTCGCTGGCGAGGGTCAGGCTGTGGGTGTGGGCTGGGAACAGGGAAAGGATATTTGAAAGCATACTGCCTATTTTACAGGGATGCAGGGGATTAAGGGGATAAATTAAAGCGTGGTTGCTTTTTTTATGAAACGGTTGTCGAAGCGGCGGTATTCGAGTTTGGGGTTGCCGAAGTTGATGAGTAGGCCAGTTTCGAGGCCGGTGGCTTTGATGTAGTTGAGGAGTTGGGCTTTGTGAATTTCGGTTAGTGCGCTGACGGCTTTTAATTCAAGAATAATTTTGTTTTCGACCAGGATGTCGGCATAAAATTGGCCGATGTTCTGGCTGCGAAAGATGACCGCCAGCGGGTATTCGCGTTGGGCATTCAGTCCTTTTTCTTGCAGGGCAATCATGAGCGCGTTTTGGTAAACGGATTCGAGAAACCCTGCGCCAAGTTCATTGCTGACTTCGAAGCAGGCGGCAAGGATTTTGGCGCTGATCTCCTCATTGAGCATTGGCATAGTGTCACCTGAGATATTGTTTTTTACAGGGATGATGCGGATGGGTGGAATTATTAAACCTGATTTTACAGGGATGAAGGGGATGGGGGAATATACGATCGTTAGGATTTTATCCCCTTCGTCCTCTGCATCCCTGTAAATATTTTTTTCATTTCTTCCTGAGCAGGGCGCTGTCGTAGTACATCAGCAGGTCAGGGTCTTCGCGTAGGACGTCTTCAGGCAGCCGTTCGGCGACCTTGATCAGGGTATCGTAATCCTGGCGTTTGAAGCAGTCGGCAAAACCGGAGCGCACCGCTTCGGTACGGAACTGGCGTAGGCGGCCCGTGCTGGTTACATACTCGTTGAATTCCTTCAAGAGGGCGCGCTGGCGTACGCGGTCCAGGTCGGTGGCTTTGTTGTGGTCGGGAACGAACCATTTTCCATTTTCATCCTGCAAGAAATTCTGATCGAGAATTTCGATCAACTCAAGCGCTTTTTCGTGTTTGGCGCGGTGCAAGGTGGCGTTGAATTTGTTGGTCAAGTCGCCGCGGGTTTGCGGTTCGCCATCAGTTGCCGGGTCGAGCTGTTGCCTGAGCCATGTGATAGCGGTCTTTTCATCGGTGACAAAGAGTGGGATCTGGGCCGGTTTTCCGGAAGTCAGCAGGGCGCGGTCGTACTCAGTCACCTGTTCGGGCAGGAAGTACATGCCATCGCGCGGAGTGAAGCGCTGGGTCAGACCGGCGTAAAACTCGGGCGAGGAGATCGGCACCATCACGCCGCGCTGGATGTGAAATGCGACCATGCGGTCAAAGAGCAGGAAGGCCTGGCGCTCGGCATTGACGAAGGCGCTGCCGTTGGTCTGGTTGATCACCGGCAATTTGCCGAGGTGATAGCGCATAAACTCCCAGACCCCATCTTCGCTGCCGGCTTTCAATCGGAAATTTTCTTCCAGGTTGCCATTGGGTTTGTAAGCCGAAATGATCAAGTCTTGTTTGACTGCTGCTGAAGTAGTGACTTGTTTAAACGACCCCTGCCCTTTATCTAAAACTCTCACATCTGCAATCACGAACCCGGAGCGCTGCAAGGTTTCTTGAATCGCGTTCCAAACCGAATTTTGAGAATTGTGAAATTCAATTGTCATCCACTTTCCTGCTCTTAGTGCATGATAAAACTTATCAAAACAGGCTTGCATCAAACTTTGATATTCCACCAGACCTTTGCGCTGGATGGTGTTCATAATTGCTTCCGGTTTGTTATTGGTAAATACTCTTAACCAGGCTTCCCAAATAAAATTTAATTCAGAATACATTAAATTTCCGCCAAAGGGAGGATCAACAAAAATGTAATCTAATATTTCAGAATAAACATTCTGTATCGATGACGCGGATTGCGTTGTAATGATAGAACATGGATGATTTAAGGAACTGAAGGCGGCCTTTATTATGTCCAGCTTTTCATTAACACCCTTAATAATATTTTTCTCAAGTGGTAAAGAACTAACGTATAAGGTTCCAGATTGATTTCCAGTGAGAATAGGCTTCTTCCCACCTGTTTTAAATATCATGCGCGTCATTTTTGTACTGTGTGTCATATTGTATGACGATGCTGCGAATAGAAGAGAATTTCTAAATTTTGGTTCTAAGTTGCTAGAAATAGTTTTATTCTTGATAAACGCGTGTATAGTTAAATTTCTGTGGGTATAAAAATGATTTACATGAGTTATACCGTGGCTAATTTTGGGTTGCTGGGTATTGAAACCCATCGGCAATTCATCTATTGGACTAAGGTAAGGTACTTCGCTTTCATCAATTTTTTGAATCAATTCCAAATCAAAAGAGTCCGGTTTCTTTTCATGTCGTTGCTTGCCTACACTGTAATTTATACGCACCGGCGCCTGTTTTGCCTGGCGGATGGTTTGTTTTAATTCGAGGTCGTAACGGGTTTCCCATGCTCGTTCTACTCTTAACGCGCCGCTCCCATTGCCAGGGCTTTTTGCCAGCAGCGTTGCGCAGCCCGGGCAGTTCCATGCATCGCGAATACCACCTTCTTCCAAATCCACGGCTATACTCCAAAAGATCATTTCCTGTCCACAGGTTGGGCAGACATATAAATCGGACCAGATTGTGTAATTGATCCTACCTTTCACTCGATTGGGAGCGTCACAATTGGGATGCCATGTTTCGTACATCCAGCCACACTCAGCCTCCACTTCCTGCAAAATGCGCCGGGCCTCGTGTTCAAATTCAAGGGCATCGACCGGGGTGTTGTAGTTGTAGGCAATAAAGGTGGCGGCGGGCGAAAGATCGTTCAAGATTACCTTGCGCGCACCCAGGCGCGAAACGGCTTTGTTGCCTTCCCATACCAGGCCTGTCTCATCGACTCTGTAGCCCAGTTCTTCCACGGCTTTTTTGTCGCCGCATAGTTGGGCCGCCACGCCGGTCATGCCCGTGCCGCAGAAACCGTCGAAGACGATGTCACCTGGGTCGGTGTAATGCAGGATATAGCGCATGATGGCTTTGTGCGGCACCTTGGTGTGGTAAGAATGGGCATTGTAAATCGGGTCGTTCTTACCTTCCGAGACATCCGCAGCAAAGGGTTCGCGCAAGTAGCGCTCGTCTGGCAGGCCGAGCTGCTGGCGAATTGTTTCGCGTTCGGCCTGCCAGGCGGCGATGATCTCGGGCAGGAAGGGGTTGGGGCAGGCGGTGTAGTAGGGCGGGTCTGAGAGCGCCAGGATGTCTTCGTCTGTGCCGATCGGGAAGCCTTCGGTGGCGCGAAAAGCCGGATCCTTGAGATACTCTGCCAGCCGGGCGCGGTATTCGTCGCGTTTGGCCTGATCGAGCGTAGTATACTCGGGGCGTTCTTCGCGGATCAGATCGGGTTGGTGTTCGGGCACGGGTACCTCGGTAAACTGACAAGGATGAAGGGGATTCATTGTAGTACATTGTCTTCGATTGTGCTACAATAAATGCAGAGCGGTATCGTAAAGCCTGATGACCCCGGTCACTCGTAGAGTGTCCTAGCTTCTGCTGGAATGCAGCGGGAAATAATGAAATCAAGGCTCAGGGTGAGCCGCTCGTGAAATCCCCCCTTGTGGGGGATTTTTGTTTGTTTGCCAATCTTTTTCCCGCATGATTTCCTCCAGAATGACTTTTGAGGCGATGATATCGTAAAAGCGGCTGTTTTGGCGCTCGTATTTTTGAAAGAAAGCCCAGGCGACTGCATCGACGGCCTGTAATTCCTTGCGATCAATCGAATTCTCATGACGGATCAGCACAATCTTTTGCGGTAGATTCTGGATGGTCTCACGGATTTGCTCTTCCAGGGCGAAGCGTTGGCGTTTATTGGTGTAGCGCTGATCCAGACAAATATTGAGGCGCGGCCAACGTTCCACCAACCGGTAGATACTCCGGGAAACTGTTCTGCGGTAAATTTCTTCCATTTCCTGTGGGGGTCGTTGAATATCAGCCTGGTTCACAATTGTTGCCAGAATGGCAACATCCTCTTTGACGATTTCTTGTAGAAAACGCGCCACGGCCGGTTCTTCAAAATCGGCGGCTTTGATCTCTCCGCGGCTCAGGCTTGGGCCAAATTTCTTCAAAGCCCGGCGCACAGGTAATTCAATTTCTCTTGGCTGGTTGGCGCTCAGCACAGCAACTACTAAAAAATGTGTACCCGTTTGTGTGCCAACGGTGCCAGATTCATCGATGAAGGCGTAGCGCATTAAATCTGTCATGGAATAATCCCAGTTCCTGCTTGGGATGGAATTACCGATCCAGGGTTAACCGTGTATTTCCGGCATCGTGCCCGCGCATTTTCTGGTCCAGAAATTGTTTAAACCGGGTCTGCAGCTCTTCGCGGGTGCAGGGCAGGCCGCCGGTCTTGAGCGCCTGCAGCAGCGCTTCGACCGGGAGGGTCAGGGCCTGGATGCCGCGCAAAGCCTGGATGGCGGCGCTGACAAAATTGGCTGGCAGGCTGCTTTCGGCTTCATCGGCTTGACCTAAAAATTCAGCGATTGGCAGGCGTTCGGCCGGGGACATGGCCGCCAGGCTTTGCCGGGCAGTCTCGCTATCCAGGTTGGCGCGCAGGGCCTTGCGCCAGTTTTTAAGCATTTCGCCCAGTCGTTCATCCAGTAGGCTGAGTATGGTATCTGAATTAACGGCTCTTTGCTGGCGGGCTGGGCTCAGGTGACAGAATGGGCAGGTGGGCGCATCCGCGATAGCGCCTTCGTGAAATTCGCGGCAGGAAAGCAGCCCGGTCAGCTGCAGCTTCCAGTTTTCAAAATCGCCGCTGCGCGCCAATATTTCAATGCCAGACAAGGCGCGCATCGTTTCAAAACGCAAATCTCGATACAGATGCTGGCGGAAGTCATCCCCGCTGGCGGTCAGCACAGCCTTGCGGTGCAGCTCGCTGTAAACGGCAACATATTCCTGCTTCAGACCGGTCAATTCACGCAACACAGCCTGCTGGTCGAAACCTTGCGTGCCGCTGCCAAAACGCCGGATGGAATCCATGGTCTGTTTTTGCACCTGCAGGGCGCGCTGCGTCCATGGATGTTCTTCGGGCAAGTTGGTCTGGGCCACGGCCAGGTAGGTGGTGTATGGCTGCAACTGGCTGACAGCTTCCAGCAGCTGGCGGGTGCGCTCGACAATTCCGCGGTATTCCAGTGCTTCTTGAATTTGCCCGGGGCTCAGGCGCAGGTTGCGCAGTTTGCCGACCGTGGTGTATTTGGTCAGTTCTTCCAGAAACTGTTTAAATCCGCGTGTACCGGGCAGCAGGTCGGTCACGGACAGGGTAGAGTCCGGCGCATCGCTGCCCACGACAGCGCCGCGTTCGACCACGAAGGTCAAACGGTCGGTGAAGACCGGAGTGTTCCACAATTGGGCTCCCTGTTCCAGGCGGTTTTGAAGCAGCACCACGCGCTCCAACTCGGCGCTGACCAGGCGCTGCAGCTCAGCAATCGCGTTTTCACGAGTATTTTCGTCACGAACCAGGCCGGACTGCAACCCCAGACCTTCAAATATCATGGTCCACAAGTTGATCGGCAGGCTGCGCGGGCGCTTATAAAAGCGGAAATTGATGATCTCAGTCATGGGACGGGTCAGCGCGCGTTCGAGCGTGCTGGCATCCAGTTCTTCATGTCCGTCCAGGTTGAGAACAATGTCGCCATTGTAGACCAGCGAGAGAAGGATGACCGCCACCCATTCGGGTTCCAATTTGTATGTCAGGTCTTTTTCCACCGGCTGCAGGCCGCCAGCAACGATCTCGATCAGATCGCCACGGTTAACCACCTGGCCATCGGGTTTGTCATTCAAGATCGTCAAAAAATGGCTCGTGTATGGGGATGCATACGGGCGAATTACATTCTGCCCGGAAGGGTCCATAATGCCCAACCCCTCCAGAATGCCGGTACCCAGGTTAGAGCCTCGTCCGCACAGCCGCCGGATGGCTTCCATTGCGCTGTTGGCGCGGGCTGTCTCGCTGACCGGCTGGCTCAGGCGCGTGAATTTTGGGTAATCCGGGTAGCGATCTTCAAACTCGGGCTCGAAAAGGTGTGAGGCCACCAGACGGATCAGTTCATCCAGGTTCTGGCTGGCCGTACTGCGCAGGCGGGTCAGCACGGTTTGAATGGGCTCGTCGACACCCTGGAAAATAATATGCAGTTTTTCGATCATATGCTCGCGCAGCCAGCGCATCAGGCCCTGGAAATAGCCCTCGGCTTTGTTGGCATATTCCACACGGTATTCGGTGGATTCGTTGGCCATCGCCTGCGCCCCGGCATAGCGCCGGACTTTGGTTTCAAAATCATTGTCCAGACCGGATAAATAAAAGATGGTTTCGTCCGGCAGTTTCTGGTCATTATAGGCGCGCGCAAAGAAGGGCGGCAGGAAGTAAAGGTAAAAGTCGCGTGGTGGTTGGGCTGTAGTGCGTTCATCCGGCGGGCCGAAAAATAAATAACCGGGACGCATGACCTTGTGATTCGTCCAGGCCAGTTCGTAGAACCAGATGCTGTAACCGGTGGAGTAGGTGGTGTCACTCAAGTTGAGCGCCAGGCGCAGGGCGTTATAAAAATAGGAGTTCAGGTCGGTTTTATCCATGAACTCGCCACGTTCCTGGATTTTTTGATCAAAATCGACGGCTTTTTTTAAGTCCAGGTAATACTGGCCGTTTTCCTGGTTGAAGGACAGGAACTGGCCCTGAACCGTTTTCATCATTTCTTTGAGCGCGACCTGGACTTGATCAAGCAGGAATTCGGCTGTGTTCATTTCAGCCGGAAGGCGCTGGTAGAGGCACAAGCCATCGCGCAAGCCTTCGGCGGTCACACCCAGGGGAATAAAGATATCACTGGTGGTCAGGCGTTGGACACTGAGCGCGCGAATGATGCGCAGGGCCAGCGGTTTAAGGTTGGGACGGGTGTAGGCGTTCTGGATCAGTCCTTCCAGAATATTGCTCTTCTCGATCACACGGGCGATATCATCAATGCTGCGCAGGCTGGGGTCATCCTGGATGAGCTTCCAGTATTGGTCATAGGATATCAAACCGGGCTGATCGATGGGAACTTCCAGATCCAAGACTGAACGGATGGCTGTACTGAAGGTTTTAAGGACCTGACGTTTTTCCGCGATGGCCAGATTTTCGAAGGTTTCCACATACACAGGGTGGATGGGGAACAAATCCACAAATTCATTCATGCGCTCAGCCATTGATTTATATAGGGGCGCGAATTTGCGTAAATAATCGGTAATCTGCGCTTTTTGGGCATCGGTCTTTTTCAGTAAGCGCTGCGAAACAACGAAAGTGATGTCTTCGCGCGCTATGTTGATCTGCTCAAAGCGGTCCTTGACCCGCCGTAGCTGGTCAGCGACAAAACTGAAGTGCGGGTTTTCAAAGAGGGTTTCCTGCAAGCCTCCCATAAAGCGGAACGGACAGGAGGCAGCCACTTCCCCCAATTCTCGTAAGAATCCCAGGTCCAGGATCAAGGCGCGTTGTTCGCGGGTGCGCAGATAATCCAGCAGTTCATCCACTACCAGCAGGAGACCCATGCCTGGAAATTTTTCTTGAAAAGCTGCAACAGCAGAGATGATGAGCGTTTTATTATTGTTGACCTGGTCACCGGGTGGAAAGGAAATCGTAATGCCCCAGGAACCGAAGGCGGCCTGTAGCTCATCCAATAGGATCTCCCGCAGACCGCGGGTGACGCTCCCAACTTCAACACGCACCACTTTAAACTTACCCGCAAAGCTCTCGGCCGCTTCTTTCACTTTCTGGTTTGAGAGTTGTTCACGCAGTTCGGCTCTTTCGGCTACAACAGACAAAACTGACATTAAGTGGCTTTTGCCTGTGCCGTAATTGCCAACGATCAAAATGCCTTTGTTGTCCAGAGGTCGATCAAATTGCAACTGTGGGAATGCCAGGTCAACCAGTTTATTGGCCATGTTGTCTGAAATGACATAGGTCTGCACCAGGTTTCTTGCGGCAGTCTCTTCGTCAGCGTCGCGCAGCTGGATGATGGTTTCGATGGGCGTGAATTGGACGAGGTCTCGATATAGCATGGCTTCATGCTCCTTGTGTGTTGGATATTCGCTGGATCACCACTTCGGGTTGCCGAAGGTAATCATCAGAGATTTTCCAGGTGCGAAAATGATGATGTTCTGGAACCGCATAAGAAAGTGTGTTTGCAGAACATTCCCCCGGCCAGCATACGATCAGCTTTTTCACTCGCGCCGCTTTCCGGAATAAGGCCAGGGGATCAATGGCCAGGGAAGGTTCGAATAATAAATCCGGACGAGTGCACAAAACCAGGTCATGTTGGTATGAAGAGATTGAGTTAATCAGGTGTTCTTGGGAAAAGCGACCACGCTCGCTGGCCAAAATTGGCATCAGTGAAGCGCTCAATTCTTTGCTCACATTCAAATGCACAATGCCAAGTTCTTGGATATCATCTGACATTCTTTCAAGAACCTGAATAAGCGGATGGACGAGGATCAAGCAATCATAAGATTGTGAGATGGTTTCGAATGCGGTGTTGATTGGCATGCTTTTTCCCTAAAACAAGTATCAGTTTAAATCATTATACAGGCGAACCCCATTCGGACAAAGGTAATCCAACTCGGTGTTTCGGAGCAGCGCGAAGGTATCTGTTCGCCTGGCACAAGGATCCTGCGCAGTCCGGCGGTTTTATCAACCCCAGCATGGCCTGGTTCAGGGCGGGCTTTCGAACCAGGCCAAATTTTGATGTATAATTTTTAGCATGAGCCATACAGCGCTCATCTCAGGAATGACCGCCCGAATCGCGTGTTATTTTGCGCCTGTCCAGGTAATCTTGTTCGGGTCTTATGCGCGCGGTGATATTAACACCATCTCCCTTGTCCAGCCTCCGAAAAATTCTCCGCTTTTTCCAGTACCGGCCCATTCTGGCCGATCTATTCGCCAGCGTGGGGATGCTGGTCTATTTCTATTTACTCTGGATTCAAGCCCATAACCAGGTCTCTGTTCTGGATGAGGGCTTGTATCTTTACAAGGGTTGGTTATTCAGTACCGGTCGTTATGCGCCGTTTCAACCCTATGCGCTCTGGATGAACCAGATGCCGTTGGCCTTTCTTATCCCCGGATGGGTTGAGCTGATCTTCGGCCCCGGCCTGCGTACCGGGCGGATGATGGCGATTGGCCTGGGGGTGTTCATGCTGCCCGGCCTGTGGTTGACAGCCAGGCGTCTGGGAGGACGCTGGGTTGCGGCTGGGCTTGTCGCCGCGCTTGTCCTTAACCCGGCTGGGCTGCGCATGTATGCCCTGGCTGCCTCCCAGGTTTTGGTGGCTTGCCTCCTGGCCTGGACAATGTGGTTCAGCCTGGGTCCTGACCGCAAGGGCTGGCAGTTATTCACTGGTGGGCTATTGGCCGGCTGCGCTGTGATGGTCAGGATCAATTTGTTGCCGCTTTTACCTTTTTTGGCCCTGTACGTCTTTTGGGCGCGCGGTTGGAAGGCGGGTCTCTGCTCGTTGGCCGGCATGCTGGTCACCTTTGGCGGTGTGCACCTGGTTTACTGGCCGGATATTTTGAAGTTATGGGCCAAGTGGCTACCCTTTGGGTTCCTGAAAGCCTGGGCGCCACCCAAAACCATTCCCACCTGGAACCCGGATAACCCACTTGAATTTCGGATTGCCAGTTTTTTCCTGGCTTTCCGCTATCACTTTGCGGCCCTGGCAGGCAGCCTGGCGGCCTGGATTTTCTGGCCGAAAAAAGAAAAACTAAAACCGGGTACTTTCCAGGCGGCGGTCTTTTTATCCTTTTTAATAATCGTACTTTTCCTTCTTCATGCCTGGGCCGCGCTGGGAAATGAGTACTGTGTCTTTTGCTTCCCCACTTATACAGCTTTCTATGCCGGACTGGGATTGCTGCTTGTGGCCCTGACCTTGCCGGCCTGGAACCTCAACCCTCCGGCCTGGCGCAAGTGGCTGGGTGGGCTTGCTTTTTTTGCGCTCTTGGCCGGCATGGCCTACAGCGCCGAAGGTGCCGCCGAGAGCATGTTGGGCGGGCTGTTCTATAAACGCTTGCTGGCTATCCAGGTACCCGGTCTGAACGGGGCGCTCTTGTGGCAGGTGCTGGCGAATAAATTTCACCTGGAATATGAATTAATTTATGACAGCGCGCATACCTGGTTTCCGGTTGGGCTGGCGCTGGGCTTTGGACTGGCTGTGTTTTTGGTCGTGCAAACATTGACCTGGAAAAACCACGCAGAGAAAGCCAGCCCAGCTTCAGTCCACCAGTTGGCTGATATCCGCCTCGACCGGCCCATAGCCACCGTTTCAGCCTGGGGTCTGGCCCTGGTGATCATCTTTTTGGTCGGCAGCCTGTTGGCGCCTGTGCCGGTTCTGGCGGGTGATTATAATTCGTATGACTGCGCTTCAGATGTAATCCCTGCTTACGAGGCAGCCGGTGTGCTCCTGGCAAAATCGATCCCGCCTGGTTCAAAGGTTTTCTGGGCTGGGTACTCACCGGTGAGCTTGTTGTACATCCCTGGTGCGGAAATTTATCCCGCCCAACTACACGGGGCTTATTCGTTTAGAATAAGCGCTGATGACGATGCGCTGTTAAAATATGGCTGGTGGAACGAGCAAATGGCTGAAAAATGGCTCAAGGAAGCCGATTATATACTTGCAGAGCAAAAAAATCTGGGTAAAAATGACTGGCTACTCCAGGCGGGCCGGCTGGATTCTTTCGAACTTGTCACCCAGAGCGCGCCGTTAACCTGCGCTGCGCTTCCGGCTTCTGTACCCCTGAATAATACCGGGGCAGACGGTGGCGAGGCTACGGTCGCGATGTTCTTGTATCGGAGGAAGTAATGCACAGTACTCAAAAAGCCCAGGATGGTTCGGTTGGCATGGATGTATCGATCGTGATCCCGGTCTATAATGAAGTCGACAGCTTGCGCTTGTTACACCAGGCGTTAAGTGCAGCCATGCAGGCTGTGAACCGATCATGGGAAGTGATCTATGTCGACGATGGTTCCCGCGATGGCAGCCAAAAACTGCTCGAGGAATTGGCCGCGCAGGCTGCTGAACAGGTGGTGGTGGTCGAATTTCGGCGCAACTTTGGGCAGACGACTGCTATTGCCGCTGGTATTGACCATGCGCGCGGGGATGTGATTGTATTCCTGGATGCTGATTTGCAGAATGACCCGGCTGATATTCCGATGATCCTGGGAAAACTTGATCAAGGTTATGATGTGGTTTCTGGTTGGCGCAAGGATCGTGAAGATAACGCGCTGACGCGCAATTTGCCTTCGTATCTGGCCAACTGGCTGATCTCAAATGTGACCGGTGTCCATCTGCATGATTACGGTTGTACGTTAAAGGCCTACCGGCGTGAAGTGATCACCGGCTTCAAGCTGTATGGCGAAATGCACCGCTTTATCCCGGTCTACGCAAATTCGGTTGGCGCTAAAATCCTGGAAGTGCCGGTGCGCCACCATGCCCGAAAATTTGGCCGAAGTAAATATGGCCTCGAGCGGACGGTCAAGGTTGTCCTCGATCTGATGGCGGTCCAATTTCTGACGCGTGGGGCGAACAAGCCAATCTACCTGTTCGGCGGTGGTGGGATCGTCCTGATTGCCGCCAGCCTTTTGGGTATCCTGTTCCTGGTAATTCGTAAATTCGCCATGCAGATCGATATTTTAACCTCGCCGATTTTTATTATGGCCATGTTGGCAGCCATGACGGGTTTTCAAGCCATCTTGATGGGTCTGATCGCCGAACTGTTGGTGCGCACCTATCACGAATCCCAGCAAAAACCAACCTATACCCTCCGCCGGGTGTTGCGCCGGGAGGCAGGCGCGGGAGCTTTGCCTCCGACCCTGGAAAGCGGGGATTTGAAATGAAAGCCTGGTTCAAGCGCAACCGTTCCGTGATCTTGCGCGGGTCAGGCACCCTGTTGGCCATCGTGCTCTTGATCGTTTTGCTGTACCAAAGCGGCTGGGACGAGGTCTGGATCGCCGTCCAGCGCATTTCTTTCTTGAATCTGGTCCTGGCCTTTGGCTGTATCCTCCTTTCGCGTCTGTGCGTCACCGCGCGCTGGCAAGTTTTACTCCGTTCGGCTGGGGTCAATATTCCCTTCAAAAGCACCGCCTCGTTGGTCTTTACCGGTTTGTTTGCCAACAACTTCCTGCCGACCACTGTTGGCGGAGATGTTATCCGCCTGGCGGGAGCGATGCAGATGGGTTATGACCGGGCAGTGTGCCTGGCCTCCATCGCTGCGGATCGTCTCATTAATATGCTCGGAATGACTCTGGCTGCACCGCTGGGACTATGGCAGTTATTTCTCACGCCCGCCCTGGGTTATATCCGACCTGATTTCGGCTACCAGTCCATCCTTCTGGCGGGTTGGGGGCGCAAAGCCTGGAGCTTTCTGCTGCGCACGCTTGGATCATTCAGCCTCTGGCTAAAAAACCCCTCGGCGCTGCTTCTGGCGCTTGTTTTTGCCTTGTTACACATGCTGTTTTCGTTCTCGGCCAATTACATCCTCATCCACGCCCTGGGTGCGACACTGCCGCTGTGGAAGGTGATCGGCCTCTTCAGCCTGGCTTACTTTGTCGCGCTGACCCCCATTTCCATCAATGGCTATGGCCTGCAGGAGCTGACGGTCACATTTCTATTGTCACAGTTCGGCGGGGTCAGCTTGCCCGTCAGCGCGACGGTGGCCGTTTTACACCGCATGTTGATGATGTTGGTCAGTTTACCGGGGGCGTTAACTCTGCCGGGTGTGATGGCTGCCATGGATCAAAAAGCGTGAAAAAGCGTGCATAAATCGTGAAAGTAACTTCAGCGACTTTCTGGCAAACCACCTTTGCCTTTACTTTCATTGTCAACCTGGTCATCTTGATCTGGTCGGTTTTGCGTTGGGTCGAGCTAAAGGTCATCCTGTGGCGCTCGGTCTGGATGATCCCGCTGGTTTTATACCTGTCCGCCTTGGCCGCCTGTGTTTTTCTGTTCAGCTGGATCCGCAAGGGCAATGCCAACAGGCTTCTGGCTGCGCTGGATAAATCTCCTTCAGGCAAAATGGCTGCCTTCTGCAGGCTTTTTGCCGGGGTTGTTTTTATCGGGATTATGGTCTTGATCCCAACCCTGAAATTTACCTTTCGCATTGGAGAGGTTGTTAAAAAATCGACCCAGGACCCGGTTTTGACCACCATCGTCTTTTATTGGGTGGTCTGGTGGCTGGTGCTGGCTGCAGCGGGGGTCCTTAAACTGGCCTTCAAAACCAGTTGGGCTGGTGGGTTTTCCAGCGCACTGGTTTTGCTGGGGATGGCTTATGAAATCTTCATTCGTTTTCAACTGGTGAGCGCTTATCCGTTTTCAATGGGTTGGTCGGAATCAAGCCGGTTTTACTACGGGTCGCTGTATTTTGCAAAATCCATCTATGGCCTGCAGCTGCCCCTGCCGAGTTTGCACCCCAGCCGCTACCTGCTGCAAGCCTTTCCGTTTTTGTTTTCAGGTCTGGACCTGGCCGCCAACCGCTTCTGGCAGTTTCTCCTATGGATGGGGCTCAGTGGAATCTCGGCTATCGTTCTCGCCTGGCGCACCCAGGCAGTGGGCTTGCAAGCTTTGCGCCCGGCCCAGTGGGGGCTAAAAGCGCTTTTTGCGGGCTGGTTCTTTCTCTTTCTTCTGCGCGTGGGTGTCTACTATCACCTTGAAGTAATGCTATTTGTGCCCCTGCTCTTCGTCTCGGCCAAACACCCCTGGCGCTCACTGGCGGCGTTGATCTTTGCCTCTGCCTGGGCTGGCATTAGCCGGGTAAACTGGTTCCCGATCCCGGCGATGATCGCGATCGCCTTATACCTCTTGGAAGAGCCTGTCTCGTTGCCATCCAGTTCGCGGAATATTTGGGCCTACCTTGCTCGCCCGGCTGCCTGGGGAGTGGTTGGCATGCTCACAGCCCTGGCTGCTCAGGCCACCTATATCCCGCTTTCTGGAAATGCAGACAATGCTCAGGCTTTTGCCTCCAGTTTCAGCTCCCCGAAATTGTGGTATCGCCTCTGGCCGAATGACTCTTATCCCCTGGGAATTGTGCCAGCCATATTGATCGTGAGTGGGCCGTTGATCCTGACCCTGATCCTGGCGACCATAAAAAAATTTGACGGTTTGCATCCTGTTCGCTGGGCGGGGTTGTGGGCCATGCTGGTTGTGCTCTTTGCGGGCGGGTTGGTCGTTAGCGTAAAAATCGGTGGCGGTGGTGATCTGCACAACATGGATGCCTTCGCTGTCCTTTTGGTTGTGGTCGCGGCTTATTTCATTGGTGACAAAGTTTGCTGGGAAAATGGGTCTGATACCCGGCTTCCGCCATTAAATGGCCGAAGCGTGACGACCTTGCCAGGCAACTGGCTGGCGTTCTCCTGGCCGGTCGCGGCAAGCGGACTTCTGATTCCCCTGGTTTTTCTCGTTCCCCGGCTCGCGCCTGTGCAGCAGTTCCACCAGGATGCCAACCAGCAGGCCTTTAGCCTGTTAAAGGGGCTTGCTGAGCAGGCCGGCCAAAAAGGGCCAGTCTTGTTTATCAATGAGCGCCACCTGGTGACCTTTGGCAAGATCATTGTGCCGCTCGTGCCTGATTATGAAGCTGTCACCCTGATGGAAATGGCCATGTCGAATAACCAGCCCTATCTTCAACGGTTTTACAACGATCTCAAGAGCCATCGTTTTGCCGCGATCGTAACCGGCAAGCAGAACGTGGGGATCAAAGAAGAAGGCGCATTTGCCGAGGAGAACAACACCTGGAATTCGCGAGTTTCACCCTATATCCTGTGTTACTACGAACCTGTCATCGTGGTCACCGCTCCCGAAGCGATCACGTATATCGAGGCAGATGAAAGCCGTATTGAGTTCTACCTGCCGCGCGCCACGCCCGGAGTTTGCCCTTAATGCGCAGTTACCCGGTGATCTGCTGGCGAAATTTCTGTAGAAAGGGATGTCGCACTTGAAACAACCTAATTTTTTTATTTCAGGCGCGCCGCGCTGCGGCACAACAGCTCTGTATACTTATTTGTCTGACCATCCGCGAATTTTTATGTCAGAAGTGAAAGAGCTAAATTATTTTGCAACTGACTTTCCCAATGTTCAAAAAATCGCGTTTAAATCCGTGGATGATTATCTAAAGGTATTTGCAAAAGCCGGAGTAGGGCACCTGGCGGTTGGCGAGGCCTCGCCTTTTTACCTGTTTTCGCAGGTGGCATTTCAAAATATGTTTAACTTTGATCATAGCGCGAAGGTGATCCTGTCACTGCGCCACCCGGTGGAATTTATCGAATCTTATCACCGCTTAAACCTCAGCCTTTTGCGCGAGGATGAGCCTGACCTGGAGAAAGCCTGGGATTTGCAGACTTTGCGCAAACAGGGACAGCGCATTCCGAAAAGCGCTCGCCAGTCCGAGTTATTGCTCTATGGTGAACTGGGTCAGTTTGGCCGCTATGTTGAAAAATTATTTACCATTTTCCCCCGGCAGCAGGTCAAAGTTTTCCTGTTCGATGAGTTGAAGGCTGATCCCCAGGCTGTCTATGAGCAAACCCTGGCTTTTATTGGGGTGCCGTCCGATGGCCGCCAGCAGTTTCCCCAGATTAATGCCAATTTCGAGAACAAGTCCGCCCTTATGGCGCGTTTCTTCCATCCGCCGCAACCGGTCTACCAGGCTTTTGTGAAGTTTATTGCCTTGTTTGGCACCGGGTTTATGGAGAAGGTTTCCATCCTTTATAACCGCCTGGAGCGCCTGAATACCACCCGCGCCACTCGCACCACGTTGGATCCGGCCTTGCGCGCCCGAATGTTGCAACATTTCAGCCCCGATATTAAAAAACTTTCCGAATTGATCGAACGCGATTTATCCGGTTGGTTGGCAGGCTAGCGATTTCAGGATGAGCAAACAACCACCTCAAACGAAGATGAAAAATTGGGCGGCTGCCTTACGGTGGGGCGGGTCGCTCCTGAGCACGTTCCTGTTTCTCTGGCTTATCCTGCGCCAAAAATGGGAGGTGGTCTTCGATAAAGCCACCGGGATTGCCTTCTGGGCAGTTTTTCTGGCGATCCTGTTTTACCTGCTCTCTTTCTGGTTCAATACCTTGCGCTGGTGTATCCTGTTATGGGCGCAGGAGGTCAAAATCTCACTCTGGCAGGCCTATCGTCTCAATTGGGCCGGGTACTTTGCCTCCAATTTTCTGCCATCTACCATCGGGGGGGATGGGTTTCGTATGTTGGCGGTCCACCCGTATACCAGTCGCAAGACCATCTCGATTGGCTCGGTCGTTCTCGACCGGATCATTAACATGGCCGCCATGGCTTGCCTGATCCCTGCGCCGCTGATCATCTTTGGGGCTTCGCTGCGCAGCCTGTTAGGCTTGGCCGCGGGCGGCGCTTCGCTGCCAACAGCGTTCGTCGCCTTGCCGCCTGGGGCGCAAAAGCTTTTCGAGAAATATTTCCCGAAACTGCTGGCAGCTTTTGCTAATTGGGCCTCCAGACCCCGGGTATTCTGGTTTGCTTTTCTGGCTGCCTGGCCCTCAAACCTGCTGCCCATCGCCGCTACTTACCTGCTTGCCCACCAGTTGGGCATTTATGTCAGCTACTGGCAGGTGCTGGGCGTGCAGACCGTGGCCTATTTCCTCTCCGTTTTGCCGATCTCGGTAAATGGCTATGGGTTGCGCGAGGTGGTTTTTACCACCCTGTATACCGCGCTCGGGGCTACCCTGGAGCAAGCCTCCACGCTGGCCCTGGTCACTCGTTTGCTGATGGTTTTAAGTACGGTCCCCGGCGTATTCTGGCTTTCTTCAGCGGTCGCTGAAAATATCAATCTGGATGATGGAGCGTAGTGACCGGCTGATCCGTCATTAAAAAATATGCGCATACTCGTTCTCATCCACGAATTTCCCCCGGTGGGCGGCGGCGGCGGCCGGGTGGCCAGGGATCTTGCCATCGGTCTGGCCGCGCGCGGGCACGAGGTCCGTGTGCTGACTGCGCATATTGACGGCCTACCTTTTTCTGAAGAGCTTGTTGGGCCCATTGACCGGTCTTTCCAGGATGCGCAGCCTGCTTCGCGTGTGCTCGTGCAGCGTCTGCGCACTACGCGGAAAACCGCTTTTCGCGCTGACCTGCTGGAAATGGCCCTTTACAACCTGGTCGTGGTCAACATGGGCCGGCGTCTCATTCGAGAATGGCAGCCGGACATTATCCATGCGCATTTTGCTGTCCCGGCCGGGGCGGCTGCCTTTGTGCTTTCCAGATTGACCGGTGTTCCGTATATCCTGACCGCTCATCTTGGTGATGTGCCTGGCGCGGTGCCGGAGAAAACGGATCGTTGGTTTCGATGGATCTATCCATTTACGCCGCCTATCTGGCGCGGCGCAGCCAGGGTAGTAGCGGTCAGCGAGTTCACTCGCCAGATGGCCCTGCGCCATTATGACGTTCCAATTGAGGTCATTCCGAATGGCGTGGAGCTGGCTGGCCTGCCATTCTCGCGGCGCGAGCCCGCCGGCCAACCAGCCCGGATAGTTTTTGCCGGGCGTTTCATGGAGCAAAAAAACCCGGCTGACCTTGTCCAGGCGCTCGAACGCTTGAGCGAACTCCCCTGGCAATGCGTCATGCTCGGCGACGGCCCGCTGCTCGAGTCTATTCGTCTGAGCGTGGCGGGCAGCGGCCTGGCGGAACGCTTCCGCCTGCCCGGTTGGGTCACACCGGAACAAGTCCTGGCCGAATTTGCGCGCAGTGACCTGCTTGTCCTGCCTTCGCGTTCTGAGGGCTTATCGGTGGTCGGTGTGCAGGCGCTTGGTATGGGTCTGGCCATGCTTTTAAGCAACGCGGGAGGCAACCTCGAATTGGTTCGCGATGGCGAAAATGGTTTTCTTTTTCCAGTTGGTGATGTGAATGCGCTGACAGATCGATTAAGCAGGCTGCTTGAAAACCCTTCCATGCTACAATCCGCACAGGCTAAAAGCCGCGAAATGGCAAAAAGATTTGACCTACCGGCCATCATCTCGCAGTATGAGAGCATTTTTTCTAATATAATCACAAAAAGCTAACCCTAAAATGTACCTACTCAGCGAACTTAACCTTTTTTCTGTGTTGCTTCTCTTAGCCATCTGGACCCTGGGGGGCTGGCTGATCATTGCGCGCGCCTTCAACCTGCCCACCCACGAGCGCGGCCTGGTCAGCCTGGGCGTGGGCCTGGTCAGCGCTACCTGGCTGGCGAATTGGCTGGCGCGTTTCCTGCCCCCAACCCTGGCTTTCTGGGGCGCAGCGTTGTTGACCGTGGCGCTTGGCCTGGTCCTGTCCTGGCCGGTAAAGCGCGATTTGTTTCCACAAAACCTTCGCATACCGGATGTTATGCGTGGCCTGACTGCCTGGATCCCGTTTATTGTGTTGGTGGTCATCTTCACCCTGATCGGGCGCGGATTTGCCTTTTTTGACGATCACCAGAATCTGCCACCCGTTTCCATCATGGCGACTGGCGATGTGCCGCACCATTTTTCTTTTAACCCCGATCTTCGTTTTGGCTATCATTATTTTTTGCTTTTGGTGGCGGCCCAGTTTGTGCGCCTGGCTGACGCCGGGCCATGGACTGCGCTGGACCTGGCCCGCGGCTTGACCCTGGCGTTGACCCTGGCTTACGGCGGCTTTGTCGCTTTGCGCATCACCCGCAGCCGCCTGGCCCAGGTCTCAACGATGGTCTTTATGGCTTTTGCGGGTGGCGCGCGCTGGCTGTTCCTGCTGCTGCCCGCTGTGCTCCAACGCCAGCTTTCATCGGGTATCCAGATGATCGGCTCTGGCGCAGATACGGGCCCGAACCTGATCATCGCTATCTATAAATACTGGAAGATCGAAGGCCTGGGGCCATTGCCTTTCCCGTTTCTGTTTGGTTCCGGGTTGGACCCTTCCTTCAGCATGTTCCACAACGGTTGGGGCACGAGCGCTATCACCATGGCCCTGCTGCTGACCCTGCTCGTTGGGGCGCAATCCTCGCGCCCGGCCCGGGCTTATATCCCGATTGTTATCCTGCTGGCCTCAATGGCGCTGGCAAACGAAGTCACCTTCGCGTTCCTCTATTTCGGCCTGGCTTGTGCGGCCCTGGCCTGGGTCATCCAAAAACGCAGCTTGCGCTTGCCGCGCTCTCTGTGGACCTGGGTCGGGGTGATGTTCGTCGGCGGTGTTCTGGCGCTCGTGCAGGGCGGCATGTTCACCGAGGTTGCTCGCGGCTGGGTCGAGCAGCAGGTCTCAGGTGGGGGCAGCACTTACTTCAAGGTCGGTTTTGCCCTGGGTTTGCCCACAGTGCTTTCGGCGCACCTTGGCTATTTATCGCTGCTCAACCCCCTGCAGTGGGTTGCGATCCTGGGCGAGACGGGCCTGGCTGTCTTTGCCCTGCCCATCGTCCTCAAGCGGCTGCCTGCGTTTAGCCGCAACGAAAACTGGTTTGAGGCCGCCTGGATCGGTTCGATCATCATCAGCCTGTTGATGGTCTTTGTCCAGTACACGGGCAACGCCGGGCCAACCGCTGCCTCGCGTATGCAGGCGCACTTCTTGAGCGTGGTTAAGATCTACGCTGTGCCGCTGCTCTGGGTTTGGGCGCGGGAGCGCGGGGACAATCTCAAAATGGGAGTCTTTGCCTGGGGGCTGACCGCTATCTTTAGCGGTATTTCGTTGTTTGGCCTGCAGATGGCTGCCATGCCCAATCCCGTGTACGCCATCTATCTCGACCAGCTCGATGCGCAAATGTTCAGCCGTCAATGGGATCAGCTTGCGCCCAACACGATGGTCTTCGATCCGACTTACCCGCGCGCGGCAACCATCTTTGGACGTCCCATCCGTTCATCAAAAACGATGGGGGAAACCTTGCCGGAGTGGAACAGCCTCAGCGATAACCCCGATCCCTACAAACTAAAGGCTGCGGGCTATGATTATCTCTACGTCGATTTGAAATATCTGACCAAGTATGCGGGCGTTATCCAGTCGAGTTGTGCCAGGCTGATCGACCAGGTGGAGGATAAAAACGGCGCCAGGCTGGTGAATGCGCGTTATCTGTTCGACATAACGGAATGCCGTCGTTGATCAAAAAATGACCTCTCAACCTTCGCGAATCACATTCTGGCGCCTGGTCCTGGCGATTACCTCGTTCCTGGCCTGGCTTTCCATGCGCGAGGCTTTTTTACTGGCCGAAAAATTAGGCCTGGCGCCTCTCGCCAGCAAGACCTGGCTGGTCTTGCTGGCTGCGCTGGCGCTGACCGGTGGAATCAGCCTGCTCCTGCTGGTTTTGAGTTTTACGTCTCTGCGCGAAAAATTGCTTAACGCGCTTGAAATCGTCGCGACGACCCAGGTCTGGCTGCGCTGGCCGGGTTATCCCCTGTTCCTGGTCGCGCTGCTGGCCTATCCACTGTTCATGTTCCATCCCTACTACGGAGACTTGCTTGCCGAACAGGTTGGAATCCGTCTGTTCCTGTTCTGGATGATTGCCCTGGCAGGCATGCAGGCCCTGAAGCTGGCTGTTCCGCGCGCCCAATGGCCGGTCAGCCTGCTGGCTATCATCTTGATCCAGGCCACTCTTCAGCGGGTGGCGCTCTATCTGCCGGATATCAGCGCTTACCCATTTGCCATGAGCTGGTCAGAAACCAGCCGCTATTATTACCCGGCGTTGTTCATCAGCCGGGCGATCTTTGGACAGCCTTTTGCCTGGCCCATCCTGCACCCATCCTTGCATTTTGTGCTTATCCCACCCTATATAATTCAAGCGCCGCTGTGGTTCCACCGCTTCTGGCAGGTGTCTCTGCGTTTCGCGCTGGTAGGGCTTATTGCTCCTGCGCTGGTCTACCGCTTAAAAATCACCTCACCCAGGCTGGGCTGGTTCACCGGGCTGTGGATTTTCCTGTCTCTGTTCACCTTATCCCTCTACCTGCACCTGGCGGTGCCCGTTTTTATCGTCTTGTGGGGGTTTTCAACCACGCATGCGCGCCGTACCTGGTTGTGCCTGGTTCTGGCCTCCATCTGGGCGGGCTTGAGCCGTTTAAATTGGTATCCACTGCCGGGCATGCTGGCGGCGGCTTTGTACTTTCTGGAAGTGCCGTTTCCCAAAAAAGGCTGGTCCTATCTGCTCAAACCCGCCCTCTGGTTTGTGGTCAGCACAGCCATTGCTTTTTTCTCGATGCAAATATATATAGCGCTGTCCGGCGTCGCGACTACGGGTAACTTTTTCACCAGCCTGAGTTCAACCAAATTATGGGGGCGTTTGTGGCCGAATGAGTCTTATTCCCTGGGAGTTTTACCGGGGATTCTTCTCTTCTCCACGCCATTCTGGCTGGCCCTGTTCTTTGGGCTGCGCCAATGGCGTGCGCGCCAGCAGTTGCGCGCGGTCCTGCTGCTTGCGGAACTGCTGATCCTGTTTATCGGCGGGCTGCTGGTCAGCATGAAAATCGGGGGTGGGTCTGATATCCATAATATGGATGCTTATGCTGTCCTGCTGCTGGTCATCACTGCCTATCTGCTGCGCTTCAGTCCCTGGGCAGCCTCCAGCCCTCAGTCTCAAATTCCTCAATCTGCAGGGTTGCCCATCGTCCAATACCCATGGGCCATCCTGGCCTTGCTGGCGCTGGTGCCGGCCTGGTTCAGTGTGCGCAGCACAGCCAGTTTCTGGCAGGTTGACCCGGCCAACTCGCAGGCCACATTAACAGCCTTGCAGAGGCAGGTGGATCAGGTCAACGCCCAGGGCGGAGAAATCTTGTTTATCACCCAACGCCATCTCATTTCGATGCGCATGCTCCAGGGAGTGAGCTTGATTCCCGAATATGAGCGTGAAGAACTGATGGAGATGGCCATGGCTCAGAACGATGCCTATCTGCAGGTTTTCCGCGCGGACCTGGAAAAACATCGTTTTGCAGCCATCGTGGTGGATCCGCTGCGCTACAATTTCGTCGGCGAGCAGGACGCTATGGGAGCGGAAAACAACGCATGGACGCGCTATGTGGTCAAGAAGATTTTGTGCAATTATCAACAGGATTCAATTTTTCCAGCCGACCGCATCGCAATTTACGTGCCGCAGGTTGGCGGGCAGCAGTGTCCTTAAGGACCAGACCAAAATGCCGTATTTTCTTACTTGTGGAATTGTGTTACAAAATAGATATGAGCTATTCATGGATAAAGCTGTGGGTGGAGATATTAGATAATCCCAGGATGGGACATCTGGACGATCGCCTTTGGCGATTTGCGATCGAATTATTTTTATATGCCGGAAGGGTAGGGAAAAATGGATACTTAGGCGCGGTTGAAGAAATTGCCTGGTCGCTACGGAAGGAAGTGGCCGAGATCGAGACCCTCTTGAAAAGATTAGAAAAGATCAACATTGTTGAATATTCAGGCGGGTGGAAAGTGACTCATTTTGAAAGCAGGCAGTCGGCGCTAAGCGGCAAAGAAAGGCAGAGAAAGTATACAGAACGGGGGGCGCAGGCCTCAAGGCCTAACCATGTTGATCAGGATCAAGGAAATGGCCTGAGATTAAGCGCTGGTGAATCAATCGAGGCTGGGGAATGTGACGCGAGCGTGACGAAACGTCACGCTGTTCGTGACGAAAAAAACACAGAAGAAGAAGTAGATATAGAAGAAGATATAGAAGAAGATATAGAAGCAGAAGAAGATGAGCAGAAAAAAAGCGCTTCTGCAGCTGCGGCGATAAACATTGCCGAGTTGCGGGAAATTGCCAGGGGCATGGGTTCATCAGCGAGACCTGTAGCGACAACCGATTATTACAAACAAAACATAGGGCCGGTCACTACGGAAATAAAAAAACTCATTATTGGCCTGGAAGTGGATTACGCGCCTGGATGGGTGTTGGCAGCCATGCAAGAAGCGGTGCTCTCCAACGGTAGAAGCATTAAATATGTCATGGCGATCTTGCAAAGATGGGAAAAGCAGGGATATAAGAGTAAGAAAAATGGACAATCCCAGGCAAGGACAAAACAAACTGAAGATGAACTATTGGAATGGGTGGCAGAAAAGGAGACCCTTAAAAATGGCAGAGATCATTGAAATAGCTGAGGCGATCAACCTGGTAAATATCTGCTTCCCGAATAACACCATGGATGTCAAAAGAACTGCCGAAATTTGGTATTCATTCTTGGAAAATATCAACGGTGCGCTACTCAAGAGAGCTGTGTTGGAATGTTTGCTGGAAAGTGATCGGAAATTTGCGCCAGGCGTAGGGGAAGTACGGGGTAAGGCAATTGGCATCCAGCTCAGAGATTTGAAAACCCCGGACCCTTATCAAGCCTATAACGAAGTAATCAATATGAGCTATGACAAAAAAAGAAGAGAAGTCATCGAAGAGAACGGGGGCTACGTTATTTTGGAATACCAACTTGAGTTTAGCTGTTTATTGATCAAGAAAGCGGCCGAGATGATCGGTTGGCCCAAATCTTTCCCAACGGATAATCACTCTGCGGACCGGGCACAGTTTTACAGGGTGTATGAAAACCTGTTCAAAAGAGAGATTGATGAAAAATTTAAGGCTCCGCTATTGGCTGCCCTGGAAGGAGAAGCCAGTGCCAAGATGAAAGCGCTGGCGGAGACTAAATGAAAGGCGCTGCGGTTTGCCGCAGCGCCTTGAAAAATACCAGACTCAATCACGCAAGGGGGCGGAGACTCGCCCTTACTGAACGGTCTCTAAAAACGTCACCAGGTATCTCCAGACGCGCTCGATGGATGGAATATACATCCTTTCAATGGGAGAGTGGGGATTTTCAATGGTCGCGCCGAGTGAGATCATATCCAACCCGGGGTAAATTGCCCCTATGGTGCCGCATTCCAGCCCGGCGTGCAGCATGCGCACTTCTGGTGCGCGACCAAACAGGTTTTGGTAGGTCTCAACGCTGTGCTGAAGCAAGGGCGATTTTAAATTTGGCTGCCAGCTGGGATTGGCCGGGCCGCTTGAGACTTCCGCTCCGGCCAGTTGGGCGATGGAGGTGATGCGTGAGGTCAATTCTTGCAAGCGGGTCATGACTGTGCTGCGTTGGAAGGTGACCACGTTGAGGCTAGAAGCCTCAATCTCGACTCGCGCTAGGTTGGTGGATGTCTCGACAAAGCCTTCTACGCTGCTGGACATCTCGGCAACACCGTGGGGTAAGGCCATTAATAATTGTATGACTCTGCGCGAATCTGGCTGGCTGGCCGCCAGCCCAGGCGCGACAGGTGTCAGCGTCAGCCTGATATCGCCATCGATGGGGGCATATTCGCTTTTTAAGATGGTTTCAAATTCTCGCACAGTTTGTTGAATGGACACAACTTGTCCGGCAGCACAAACGAATATGGCCTCGGCTTCACGTGAAATGGCATTGTGTGCCGCGCCTCCCGTTAGACTCATCAATCCTAAGGGGGTTAGCTGCTGGATACAATCCAAAACACGCGCAAGCAGTTTGTTGGCGCTGGCGTAATGTTTATGGATGTCCAGGCCGGAGTGACCACCGCGCAATCCACTGACTTGCAAGCGAAAGGCAGACGTCTCGGTTGGTTTTATTAATGACAGGGGCAGGCGGATATGGGTGGTCTGGCCGCCTGCGCAGCCAATAATGAAACTGCCTTCGTCTTCCGAATCCAGGTTGATCAGGATCTTGCCTGTGATGAACCCTGGTTTGAGCTGGTCCGCCCCTCCCATGCTGACTTCCTCTTGCACCGTAAAAAGCAGCTCGAGCGCCGGGTGGACCACGGATGGGTCTGAGACCAAAGCCAGGGCCAGCGCAATGGCAATGCCATTATCCGCGCCGAGGGTTGTGCGGTCAGCATGCAGCCAATCGCCATCGACAATACAGTGGATGGGATCTTCCAGA
Source organism: uncultured Anaerolinea sp. (assembly GCA_964536185.1). Classification (GTDB taxonomy): domain Bacteria; phylum Chloroflexota; class Anaerolineae; order Anaerolineales; family Villigracilaceae; genus UBA5195. The sequence continues at coordinate 78,411 of CAZHWV010000004.1, forward strand.
AAGTTATGCGGCGAATCTGGCGTTTTCTCGCAGACCATGTCCAGATGACCCTGCAGGACGATGACCGGCGCAGTTTCACGGCCGGGTGTGGCCGGGACACGGATCAGCAGGTTACCGTAGTCGTCAACCTGCCAGGGAATACTGCGCTCGTTGGCCAGGGCTTGAAGCCAGCCTGAAATCTGGGCTTCACGCCCGCTGCCACGTGGGATGGCTGAAAGTCGTTCAAAAATTGTCAAAACATGTTGGGTTGCGTCCACTAGCTCACCTTTTTTAATTGATTTTCTAATTCTGCTCTTAATACCTGTGGATTTGCTTTACCGCCGGCTTTGCGCATTACCTGGCCGAACAGGAAATTCGCCACGCTTGTCTTACCGGCTTGATAACTGGCGACCTCGCCGGAATATTCAGCCAGCATCTCAGCCACCATGTGGGCGATAGAATCCTGATCCGAAACCTGTGCCAGCCCTTTGGCGGCGACAATCTCAGCCGCCGGGCTTCCGGAGGCAAACATTTCGGCCAGCACTGCTTTTCCTGTGTTTTGGTTTATCTGTCCGGCGGCGATCATGGCCAGTAAGTCTGCCAGGGCTTTTGGTTCTACTTTTAAAGTTTCAAAGCCTGTCCCGGACGCGTTCATCAAGGCGAGAAGTTCGCCGGTCACCCAGGCATACACTGTGCGGACCGCTTCGCGCTCTCCGGGGCCCGCCTTCAGCACCGCTTCGAAATACTCGCCCGGGGCTTTTTCAGCGGCCAACTGCCAGGACTCGGCCAGGCTCAAACCATAATCCTGGGCAAAACGATGACTGCGCTCCCAGGGTAATTCTGGCAGCGCCCAGCGCACGTCATCCATCCAACGCTTGCTGACCAACAGCGCAGGCAGGTCGGGTTCAGGGAAATAGCGATAATCATGGGCGTTTTCTTTTGAACGCTGGCTGAAGGTTGCTTGTTTGACTTCATCCCACCCAACGGTTTCCTGATTCACTTGCTTGCCGGTCCTGAGCAGTTCGATCTGGCGGTTGATCTCGTAGGTGACACCGCGTTCCAGCGCGCGAAAAGAATTCAGGTTTTTGATCTCGACCTTTGTCCCCAATTCTTCCTGTCCGACCGGGCGCACGGAAATATTTGGTTCAATGCGCATCACGCCTTTTTCGAGGTCGCCGCTGTTGACGCCGAGATAGCGGACAAGCGCGCGCAGCGCTTCGGCATAGGCGCGCACTTCCTCGGCGGAACAAAAATCGGGTTCGGTAACGATTTCGAGCAGCGGCACCCCTGCGCGGTTAAGGTCGACCAGGGAAAAAGAATTGCCGTCAGAGTCCACGTGGGTCAGCTTGCCGGTATCTTCTTCCAGATGTACGCGCCGGATGCGGATGACTTTCTCACCCCTGGATGTGACCAGGGTGATCCGGCCATTGACCGCCAGCGGCTGCTCATACTGGGTGATCTGGTAGCCTTTGGGCAGATCGGGATAGAAGTAGTTTTTACGCGCAAAAATACTGATTGGGGCGAGTTCACATTCCAGGGCGGCGGCCACGCGTAAACCAAATTCAACCGCCTGCCCGTTCAGCACCGGCAAAGTGCCCGGATGCCCGGCGCAGGTGGGGCAGACAGCCGAATTTGGCGCTGCGCTGGTCGAATCCACGACCGGGCAGGCGCAAAACATTTTCGACTTGGTTAGCATTTCGACGTGGACTTCAAGACCAATGACGGGTTCGTACATGGCGCTGAACATTGCATGGTTCCAGTCTGCTGGGGCTGGGATCGCCCGCAACTATTCCAAATTTTTATGTCGCGAGCGCCTTTCAGCCAGGCAATCTCTCTAGATTAACTGGGGGACTGCTTCCCGTAAGAGATTCGGGATGATATCGCGATAGACCGGCGCGCAGCAACATGGATGAGTAACTATAGATGCCGGGCGGGGCGTTTTTCTAAAAAGGCGGCCAGACCCTCTCTGTGCTCCTGGCCCTGACCGGCGATTTCTTGAATGTAACTCTCATAATCCAGGGCTTTGGCCAGGCCAGGTAAGATGGCTTTGTTGTAGACCCGTTTCGCCAGGCCGAAGGTGGCGACTGGGCCTTTGGAAAGTTCAAGCGCAGCCGTCAACGCCTCTTGTTGCAGGTCAGCGAATGGGACAACTCGGTTGACCAATCCCCACTCCAGGGCTTTCTGGGCTGAGATGGGCTGGTTGCTGAAGGTGAATTCAAGCGAGCGGCCCAGACCGATCAAGGCTGGGAGTAAAAGCGAGACGCCTGAATCTGGCGCCAGCCCGATGCCGCAAAAACCAACCACAAACCTGGCGGGTTCCGCGGCGAAGCGCAGATCACAAGCCAGGGCGATGCCCAGGGAGGCTCCAGCGCAAGTGCCATTTACCGCGGCAATGACGGGTTTCTCGATCTGGCGGATCTGCAAGATCAGCGGGTTATAGGTATTGAGCAGGTGTTCACGAAAAGAAAGATGCTCGCCCCCGGCTTGATTTGCTAAGTTATTCAGCTCTTCGATATCCTGGCCAGCGCCGAAAACCTGCCCGGCGCCAGTCAGGACTACGCTGCGCACCTGTGAATCTTTTGCTGCCTTTTTGAAAGCTGTTTGCAGCTCGCCAATCAACTCCAGGTTGAAGGCATTCGCTTTTGGCCGGTCAATCGTCAACACGAGGACGTTATTGTTCAGGTCGGAACGCAGGCAGGCCATCACTATTCCAGAATATCAAAATCGTCATCGGCAGCATCGTCATCCGCGCCGATTTCCAATTCCATATTGCCGCGCCGGATGTGGAGCCAAAACAGCAGCACTTGCCCGTCATCTGTTTC
>CAZHWV010000005.1:0-25125 GCA_964536185.1 uncultured Anaerolinea sp.
TGGGGGTGGGAGTGCATAAGTCCCGGTGGGCTTTCCGTTCTTCAAAATCGGCATTTGGTCGCGTTGCGGTCCAGGGTGGGTTCGACTCCCATGCACTCCCGCTCCTTATCCCCAACTGAAAAACTTGACAGGTATCAGCATGACAATCCTCGATCAGGATGTAATTAATTCATATATCGCCCGCGTCTTTCACACTGAAGATATCACCCTGGGCGAGACTGGCGCTGAATTTCTGGTTCGTTACCGCGGCCAACTTATCGTGGATTCCATCGAAGCCTTCGACCTGCTGGCGGCGTTGCTGCGCCCCATGCGCTTGATGCCGCTTTTTCGCAAGGGCGAAGACGGCGGGCAGATCATTTTCATCGCTGCCAGCCTGCCGGATCCAAAACCATCCAATGTTTTGCTGAACATCGGCCTGTTCGTGCTGACTGTCATCAGCGTGGTCTGGACCGGGATGAGCTATACCGACCCGGCCCTCCTGGTTGGCACCGAAGGCACCTCCCGCCTGTTCTGGCTGTCGTTGTTGAACGGCGGCTTACCCTTTGCCTTCAGTTTGCTGGGAATTTTGCTGGCGCATGAATTTGGCCATTACCTGATGACCCGCCGCCATAACACCGCGGCGACGTTGCCCTATTTCATTCCCTTTCCTACCCTGCTTGGCACGATGGGCGCGTTGATTGTTTGGAAGGAAATGCCGCGCAACAAGCGTATTCTTTTTGATGTTGGCATCGCCGGCCCGCTTGCCGGATTGGTTGTTGCCATTCCGGTGGTCTTGATCGGTTTGATGGGTTCCAAAACAGGGCCGGTGCTGCCCTCACCCGGCGGTTTTATCGAAGGCAATTCCATCCTGTACTTGCTGGCGAAATTTGCTGTTTTTGGGCAGCTTTTACCCGCCCCTGCCAGCTACGGCAGTCTTTCGCCTGCGCTTTACTGGCTTAAATATTTTTTTACCGGTTTGCCTGTTCCTACGGGTGGCACGGATGTATTTATTTCACCGGTGGCAATGGCCGGTTGGGCTGGCTTGCTGGTCACCTCGCTCAACCTCATTCCGGCTGGGCAGCTGGATGGCGGTCATGTCATGTATGTGCTTTTCGGCAAAAAACTAAAATATGCCTTGCCAGTGATCATTGGCTTGATGAGTATTCTCGGCTTTTTTTGGAACGGTTGGTGGTTGTGGGTCGCCATGCTGTTCTTCCTTGGCCGCCGTTCGGCTGACCCGCTCGATCAGATCACTGAACTCGACCCTGGCCGCCGTGCCCTGGCTTATTTTATGATCCTGGTCTTCATCCTGGTCTTTATCCCGGTTCCACTTATTTCACTTTGATAGCCCATCCAATGCGTCGAATTCCAGCCCTTTTGCTCTTTGCGGCCCTTTTTCTTAGCGCCTGTAATCCAACCATTACCCTGCTCACCCCTCCAGCGGAGTCATTCCCAAAAACGCAGACGACTCTTCTGCCGCCTGCGCAGGCGCGGACTCCCTCTCCCGCCTCCCAAACTACTTCAGCTTCCATTCCTACATCCACTTCTACTGGCACACTCACCTTTATTGCCACCCCCACATCCACGGTCACCCAAGTCGATCCCTTGGGCATAGGCGCGGATGCGCTCCAGGGCGTTGAAGTACTCGCCTGGCATGGTTGGGATGGCGTGTCCACCGGCCTCTTCGCGCAAATGGTCAGCGAGTTTAATCTTTCCAACCCCTGGGGCATTAAAGTCAGGCTTGTTGCCCAACGAAACTTTAACCTGCTGGCTGTCGAAATGGAAAAATCGCTGGCCACACCCGAACGCCCGGATCTCATTGTGGCTCTGCCCGAGCAAATCCTTGCCTGGCAGACCCAGGTTCTCGACCTGAGGCCTTACGCTGCGCAACCTGATCTGGGTTTTGATCTGGGCGAAATTCCTGCTGCGTTTGCAGAGCAGTCCAGCCTGGATGGTGTGCGTTATGGTCTTCCGGCAGCCAGATCGGCGCGTTTTTTATTTTACAATCACAGTTTTGCCCGCGGCCTGGGTTTTGCAACAGCCCCGCAGACTCCGCAAGAGTTTAGCCAGCAAGCCTGCGCTGCCAATGCCTTTTGGAAACGGGACGCTGACCTGACCAATGACGGTTATGGCGGCCTGGCTTTGGACGAGGCTGCTAACTGGCAAACGCCTTATTCCTGGCTGGCGGCCGGGGGCGGGGATGTTTTCTCGGCGGGCGAATTTCATTTCAATACCCCGGGGAATATTGCTGCGCTCGAATTAATCTCGCAGATGCGCGCGGAGGATTGCGCCTGGCTACCTGTTACCGGTGCGAATGTTGAGCACCTGGCTTCGCGGCGCGCGCTTTTTATCACTGCCAGCCTGGGCGAGATTGCGGCTCAGAGCGCCGCTTTTAGCGCCGCCGCATCTCCGGACCAATGGACTCTGCTGCCTTTCCCCGGCCTACAGCCTGGGATTGTGGCCTATGGTCCCGATTACGCTGTGTTGAAATCGAGCGAAGCCCGACAACTGGCCTCCTGGATGTTCATCCGCTGGATGCTGGAAGCGCAGAACCAGGTCCGTTGGTCGCGCGGAACCGGGCTGCTTCCGGTCACCCTCCCGGCGATTAAATTGCTCAAAGGCGATCAATCGGCCTCCCCGCAGTGGCTGGCTGCCCTGGACTTGATCCCGCAGGCGCAGATCTACCCGCAGACAGCTGGCTGGCGCCTGGTGAGTAACATCCTGGCCGATGGTTTTATTGCTTACTTTAGAAGTTTCCCCAATGTGCCCCTGGCAGATGTTTTTGAGATGATCGATACGACCACCCAGGACTTGAACCCAAAATAACCGTTTTTTCTGCTCAGCAACGTTCAAAAAATCACCCGCCCTACCCGGCGAAGGAGAAATACATGGAATTCACCCAACTTGGTCGCACCGGTTTGAAAGTCTCGCGCCTGTGCCTGGGCACGATGAACTTTGGTCCCCAGACGGCTGAAGCCGATAGTTTCGCTATCATGGATAAGGCCCTCGAACTGGACATCAACTTCTTCGATACCGCTAATGTTTACGGCTGGAAGCTGGGTGAAGGCGTCACCGAGCAGATCATCGGGCGCTGGTTTGAACAAGGTGGCGGGCGGCGCGAGAAGACCGTTCTGGCCACCAAGGTCTATGGACGTATGGGTGATTGGCCCAATCAGCAGGGGCTTTCGGCGCTCAGCATCCGCCAGGCTTGCGAGGCTTCGCTTAAACGTCTGAAAACCGATCACATCGATGTGTATCAGTTTCACCATGTTGACCGGCTAACCCCCTGGGACGAGATCTGGCAGGCCTGCGAAGTGCTTGTCCAGCAGGGCAAGCTCTTGTATATCGGTTCGTCCAACTTTGCGGGCTGGCATATTGCCAAGGCCAACGAAGCCGCCAAAGCCCGCCACTTTCTGGGGCTTTCCAGCGAGCAGAGTCTTTACAATCTGAATGATCGCATGGTTGAGCTTGAAGTCATCCCGGCTTGCCAGGACTATGGCCTGGGCCTGATCGCCTGGTCGCCGTTGGCGGGTGGCCTGTTGGGCGGTGTGCTCGAGAAGATCGAAAAAGGCCGTCGCGCTTCTGAAGATATGCAGAAGGAGATTGAAAAACATCGCGCCAGGCTCGAAAAATGGGAAGCTTTTTGCAAGTCCATGGGCGAACAGCCTGCTGACGTGGCTCTGGCCTGGTTGTTGCTTAATCCGGTGGTGACCGCTCCGATTATTGGGCCGCGCACCCTGGAGCAGTTGACTGGCAGCCTGCGCGCGCTCGAGATCAAGCTGGATGAAGCTGCGCTCAAAGCCCTGGATGAAATCTTCCCCGGCCCTGGCGGCGCAGCGCCCGAAGCCTACGCCTGGTGATTCCAGGTTGGGGCGGCAGTCTGTTTCTCTGCTGTCACAACTTTAAATCACAAATTACAAATCGCAAATCCCGGAGGTCCTATGTACTTTTTCGTTCGTTTTAATGGATTCGTCACCATTGTCCTGGGTATCTTGCTCATGTTTTTCGGGGTTGGCGCGGTGATTTACGGCTTTGTCCAGAATGCGGCGCTGATCGACCTGGTGAATAATTACTGGCTGGCAAGCAGCAATATTCGCCTGCTGGATGCGCGCTTTTACATGGCCGTTATTGGGTTGGTTTTGTTCCTGGCCGGGATGGGCATTTCAGCGTGGGGACAATTGCTGATGGTCTTCGCCGACGTGGCGTCCAATACGCGCGAAGCCAATGTCATTTTGCGCGGAATGCGCAACCAGGGTTAACTTTTGGAGATGGATTCCAGCCAGGCCAGCGCTCCCAGGCCTGCCGCGCGACCCGTGGCGCAGCAGGCTGTGATCAGGTAGCCGCCGGTGGGTGCTTCCCAATCCAGCATCTCGCCGGCGCAAAAAACCCCCGGCAGGCTGGTCAGCATCAGGCGCTCGTCCAATGCCGCAAAGCACACACCGCCGGCGGTGCTGATGGCTTCGGCCAATGGGCGCGGCCTGACAAGCGGCAGCGGCAGAGCCTTGATCGCTGCCGCCAATTTTTGTGGGTCGGAAAAATCTGCCCGGGGGACGAATTCCCACAACAGACCGGCTTTTACCCCCTTGAACCCAACGGTTTTTTCGAGATGGTGCGACAGCGAGCGCGAACCACGCGGCTGCGCCAGGCGTTCGGCTAGATATGTGTGTGTCCGGTCGGGGGCCAGGTCCAGGTGGACCAGGGCGCTGCCCGCTGACTCGATCTGATCGCGCAGGGGGGCTGAGAGCGCGTAGATCAGGCTGCCCTCCACACCGCTGGCCGTGATGATGAATTCCCCCTGGCGACGAAAGCTGTTCTGCTCATAGTTGGTGAATTCCAGCGCGACCGCTTTCAGCGGCTGACCTTCAAACTTCGTGCGGAAATGTTCGCTCCAATTCACATCAAAACCGCAATTGGCCGGTCTGAACGGGGCGAGCGGGATGCCGCGCTCGGCCAGAATGGCGGCCCATGCGCCGGTCGAGCCTAAACTTGGCCAACTGGCGCCGCCCAGGGCCAGGATCACGGCTCGCTGCCGGATGGTCACTTCCCCGGCGGGTGTGTCAAAGCGCAGGGAATTGTTCGTGTTCCAGCCCAACCACCTGTGGCGCAGGTGGAAAGACACGCCGCTGCTGCTCAAGCGCTGGCGCCAGGCATACAACAGCGGCGCAGCCTTCATCCCGGTTGGGAAGACTCGTCCTGAAGTGCCGACAAAGGTTGGGATGCCGAGTTCGGCTGCCCATTGGCGCAGCTCAGCGGCCCCGAAATTCGCCAGGAAGCGCTCGAGCTGCGCCCGGCGCTGGCCATAACGTGCCAGGAATTGTTCGCGCGGCTCAGAGTGGCTCAGGTTGAGCCCGCCTTTGCCGGCGACCAGGAATTTACGTCCGACCGAGGGCATGCCCTCGTACAGTTCGACGTTCACCCCAGTCGCGCTTATCACCTCGGCGGCCATTAACCCGGCTGGGCCGCCGCCGATCACGGCAACAGCAGCAGGCCGGGCTGAATCATCTGCAACAATCACGCCGTCCCTACCTTTTCCGGGTGTGCAAATACAAATTTTCAACCTTTTCCCTGGCCCAGGGCGTCTGTCTCAAAAATTTCAGGCTGGATTTAATGCTTGGATCGTTCTTGAAACATTGGATATCAATGCGCTGGCTCAATCCAGCCCAACCGTAAGATTCCACCAGGCTGGTCAGGATCATTTCCAGAGTCAGGCCGTGCAGCGGGTTGTTGGGCTGCATGTCACACCTCTTTCTCGATATAGCGCACCCATTCAGATCTTTGAAATGCGCATCGTTACTGCCATCAAAAATTGGGAACGCGGATTTCGCGGATTCGACAGATATAAACGGATTTTTTGATAATTTTCTTCTTTCTTCCTGATTATCTTGACAGGATTCGCACATTATCGCAAAAAAAATATCAGCGAAAATCCGCCACATCAGATTTTATCCGCGTTCTAATCAGCATAGATACGCAAAGAGCCTGAGAACGGCGAAGGTATTGGTATTAGATGATTTCCTGGATGGCCACTCTTTTTGCAGCTCTGGCCTTTAGATCTGCGTCCAGCGTAGCCAGAGGTAGATTTAGGCGGACGGCAACCGCCATATAAACAGAGTCAGCGCCGCACAAACCGAGTTCTGCCGCCAAATTTGCTGCAATTTCTGCCAGGGAACGCTCCATCTCTATCAGGCGCAAACCGGGTATGACCTTAATCTGCGCGATAGCGCGCAGCCCAAGGGTTGGGTTGCCGGTGTGACGACTGATCGCCCCGCCGATTTCTGCCAGAAGCAGCGACGGCGAGAAACTCAATATTCTCGCTGCGCTGCGCGGCCATCCAGTTCTGGGTCCTTACGTGAAAGAGATCACCTGGAACAAGTCGGGAAACCCAGATACTGGCATCCGTGACTATTAACTTCATCTCCTGGACTCCGCAACAGCCTCAGCGGCAGAAAGGCATTTCGGCCAATTTGCGCCAATTTCTGTTGCCAGGTGATCGAAATGACTCTTATCCTGGAACTGGGTATGATGAGAATGTAAAAGTCGCAAGACTCACCCTGCCCCGCGAAAAGTGGCTATCTGTGGCCGCCTGCCTCCTTCTACGTTGAAGGAAAAGGCTAGCGAGGCAGGGTGCTTTAACCTCTGTACTCATACCCGCTCTTTTTTTACATACTGAACGTCAGGCATGTCCTTGAAGTGCTCATCCTGTGTCCATAGTTTGGCTTTGTGCGCATGCGCGGTAGCCAGAATCACGCTATCAGCCAATGGGAGTTTGAATTCCAGAGAAATCTGCGCTGCTGCCAATGCAATTTCATCGGTCAGGTCTACCAGTCTGCCGCGATACAACCAGCTAATTGCCTCCAAAGCAGACTCCTTTCCACGTTGAATGCTCATCCTTTTAAACACTTCATACAGGCAAATTGTCGGCACAATCAGGTGGGTTTCATCCACAATTGCGGGCGCAAAATAATCCGCGTTATTCTCGCCGGAAAAATACTCCAACCAACCGCACGAATCGACCACATTCATACTTGTTCCTCTTCTTCACGATCTACGCTCGTATCAATTCCTGGAAACATGCCCTTTGCGTGCTCAATAGGTGGAACGAAAATCAATCTCAACGATTTTTCAAAGGGGATAAATACCACCTTGTAACCCGGTTTGACGTTGTATTGCTCTCGAATTTTTCGAGGAATTACTACCTGAAACTTTGATGATATGGTTGTAGCTTCCATTTTATTACATCTCCTGATCGAACAATTAGCGTAATACGATTATAGCATTTTTCCATTTTTGATGCGCTGCTGGTGTTGGAAAATGCCGGGGTAACATAAAGTCATGGATTTTGCGGATAATGATTTTTTATGGGCTTTCGTTTGAAACAAGCGCCTCTGCTTCTGCCGCGATATAGCTGTCCAGAAAAGTTTTTTCCACTTCAGCGATATCATCCTGAATTTCTTACGGGACGGGAAGCAGTCTCCCACTGTGCAAATAAATCTTACCATTTTAATTGCGCCTTTGTCAGTTTCTTTTCGCGGATGTGGGCGAACTAATTTCAAGGAGTTACTTTTCCATTTCTCCATGTTTTGTGAATTCCCCTGGGCATCCTCTGGGTGCTATAATTAACCTGGGTTGCCACCTAGTAAGGCTTTTGGCTGAATTCAGGCCCAATTTCACAAGGCGTAAACCTGGTTTAATTACGCCCCTCTGCGATATTAATACCCTATTCGGGAAATCAAATTGATTAAGGAGCGCTTGCATGGATCGTGTTCAAAAAATCACACACAAAGGCAAGACCATTGTTCTGGCGGATTTTACCAACTGCAAACCGGATGAGACCATTGCCCTGATGGGCCAGGCCGAGAAGGTGATTGCTTCCTGCCCGCCCAAAAAGGCGCTCATTTTGAGCGACGTCACTGGCGCGCAGTACAACAAGGATGTTTCAGAAAGAATGAAGGAATTTACCAAGCATAATACGCCGTATGTGCTCGGTTCGGCGGCCGTGGGCGTCGCTGGCGTGCAGATGATATTACTGCAAACCCTTATTTTCCTCAGCCGCCGCGAAATTAAACTCTTCCCCACGCGCCAGGCAGCCATGGATTGGCTGGCCTCCCTGTAAGCGTGTTGATTTTTTACAATACTATCTCAGGCTCTATGCGTTTTTATGCTGATCAGAACGCGGATTAAATCTGATTTCGCGGATTCTTGCTGATATATTTTTGTTTTGAACCCTGTCAAGACAAGCTGAAATAAAGAAGAAATGTTTGATATGAAAAGGCTCTTAGCATCAAAAGTCAGCGTTGTCTTATTCGCCCTCGCCGGATTGATCGCCCTGGCTTTGCTTTCAGCAGCCTTGCGCGATCTCAGCTTTCGACCGCCGGAGCCGTTTTCATTTAATTTCGGCGGGCTGCCAATATTGAGCGGCCCCGGCTCGGGATTAAATATCCCGGTCTGGCGCTATTTCCTGTTTGGTGGCTTGCTGCTCTTGATCCTGGTTGTCGTCCTGTTTTTCCTCGACCCGGAAGTGCGCAAGCGTCTGCTGCTCAGATTGCTGCGCTTTGCCCTGCAGATGGTGGCGCTCTGGTTGTTGGTGACTTACGCCTATGATCACGGTTCCTTAAAGCAGTTGCTCAACCTGCTGCCGGCTGCCGGCGGTTCCGCGCCAGCTATAACCGCCCAGGCCGGCGTGCCGGTCTATATTCCGCCGCAGATCAACCCGTGGCTGGTATTTGCCGTCAGTTTTGGCATTGGGCTGGGATTGGTGCTGGCTGGCTGGTTGGTCTATGCGCGCCGTCACAGATCTGGCGCCAGGCTTGTGTTGGCGGATGTGGCCGGGATTGCGCGCGAGGCCTTGACCGATCTGCAGCCCGGTCATAATTGGGATGATGCCATCCTGCGGGCTTACACGCGCATGCACGAGGTGGTCGTTGCTGAGCGCGGTTTGATCCGCCAGCCCGCCAGCACGCCCGGGGAATTTGCCCGCCGGATGGAACGAATGGGCTTTCCAGGTGAAGCCGTGCGCGCGCTGACTGGCTTGTTTGAAGGGGTGCGCTACGGCGGCAAGACCTCCAGCCAGGCCGAGCGCGACCTGGCTGCCTCAGCCTTGAGCGCAATTCTGCATTACTGCGGGCGTAAAGGATGAACCGCAAGCTGCAATTAGTTGGCTTGGCGGTCCTGGCTGCTCTGGTCATCGCCTTTGTGCTCCGCGATGTGGTCGAGCAGGTTATTATTCGCCCACTCGTCTACCTGTTTTGGATTGTGGGGCTTTTGTATCGTTTGGTGCCTCAGCCAATTCTCTGGGTGCTGCTCGTCGTGGTCATGATCTTTCTGGCTTTGAGCAGTGTGGTTGGCAAGATTGCGCTCCCATTCGCCCGGCCGCACAAGTCCAGACCTGTTCAAGGTCCGGTGCGGGAACTTGCCATGCAGATCGAGCGCAAAGAGGGTGGCATTTACTTTAAATGGCAAATTGCCCGCACCCTTAGCCAGCTTGCCCTGGATATGCAGGAACTCCGCCTGCACACACGCCGGCGCACGCTGGAGTTTGATCCCGGCCCCGCTGTCTTGCGCGTGCGTCATTATCTCGAGGCTGGTTTGAATACCAGCTTTTCTGATTACCCCATTCCCGGGGGCTTTGCGCGACTGAAAAGTTTCTTCCGCTCGGCAGGATTGAAACTCGCTCAGGAGCCGATCAAACCAGGTTCAGGCGCGCTGTCCACGCCCTTTGACGGTGACATAGGCCTGGTGATTGATTATCTTGAAGCCGAAATGGAGAATAACGATGATCTCAGACGTCCGTGATGTGGCTGCGCTTTCCAGGAAGGTGGTCGCTGAGGTGGAACGCGCCGTGGTCGGCAAGCATGACCTGCTCGAAACGGTGACCTGTTCCATTTTGGCCTCCGGGCATATCTTATTTGAAGATTTTCCCGGCCTGGGCAAAACACTGATTGCGCGCAGCTTTGCCGCTGCCCTTGGCCTGGATTTCAAGCGGATCCAGTTCACCCCGGATTTGCTGCCCGGCGACATCACCGGCGGTTATATTTTTAACCGCAACGAGAACCGTTTCGAACTGCGCAAGGGGCCAGTCTTTGCCAACCTGGTCCTGGCGGATGAGATCAACCGCGCCTCGCCCAAGACCCAGGCTGCGTTGCTGGAAGCCATGCAGGAAGCTCGCGTCACCCTGGAAGGCGAGACGCTTTCCCTGCCGGAACCATTCCTGGTGCTTGCCACGCAGAACCCGATCGAATATGAAGGCACTTTTCCCCTGCCCGAAGCCCAGCTTGACCGCTTTATGCTCAAGCTGACCGTGGGCTATCCCACGCTGGAAGAAGAAAAGGAGATTTTACAGCGCCGTCATCACCGCCAGGTGGAGGAAGTGACCCTTTTACCGGTCACCTGCGCTGCCGAGGTGTTGGAGATGCGCGCTGTGATTGAGACCATCCATGTGGATGGCGACCTGGAGCTGTATATCGCCCGGCTCGTCCATGAAACGCGAGTCGACCGGCGCGTGGCTGTCGGGGCTTCTCCGCGGGCCTCATTGGCCTTTTTGAAACTGGCCCGCGCCCGGGCAGCCCTGCAGGGACGCGCCTACATCTTGCCGGACGATATCAAGCTTTTTGCCGTGCCTGTTCTTAGCCATCGCCTGATCATGCAGCCCGAATATTGGATGGGCCGCCGCGTGGTGGAGGATGTCATTGCCGAAGTCTTGAATAAAGTCCCGGTTCCGGTGCTCAGGGGCGCCTGAAGCCTGGAGTGGATAGCCGGAAAGGCAATACCCTGGTACCTACCCATGTCGCGTATGCTTCTGCTCGGATTTCTCCTTTTCGTTTTGCTGCTCGGTGGCCTGGCTTCCTTCAATTCTGGATGGCTTGAGCTTGCCATTCCGCTGGCGGTATACCTGCTGTCCAGTTTTCTTTTTGTGCCCAGGCGTCTCAACCTGTCGGTTGAACGGGTACTTTCTGATGAGCGCGTTGGCCCAGGGCAGCCGGTGAAAGTTGTCCTGCAGGTGACCAATCATGGCTCGGCAGGTCTTGGGCAACTGCTTCTGCGTGATCCCCTGCCGGAAAGCAGCCGCCTGATCAGTGGTTCAGCCCAACGCCTGGTTTCCCTGAAGAAAGGTGAGACCCTGCGCTGGACTTACACGTTCAGTGGAAAACGTGGTTTCCATGTTTTTGACCACCTGGAAGCCAGCGCCAGCGACTTTTTTGGGCTGTTGACCATCCGGCAAAATTTTCCCACCCAGGGCCAGGTCTTGATCTTGCCAGCTGCTCCGCGGGTGCGCCGCATTGCCATCCGTACCCGCGCCACCCGCGTATATTCGGGTATGATCCCTGCCCGCCAGGGCGGTTCGGGTGTGGACTTCTTCGGCGTGCGTGAGTACCAGCCTGGCGATCCGCTGCACGCCGTCAACTGGCGGGTTTCGGCCCGTTATCCGCAGGCCTTGTTTGCCAACGAATACGAGCAGGAGCGCGTGGCAGACGTCGGCATCATCCTGGATGCCCGCCGCCAGGTCAACCAGTTTGGCGTGGACCTGACTATTTTCGACGAATCAATCCTGGCGGCTGCCTCGCTTTCGGATGCCTTCCTGGCCTCCGGGAACCGGGTTGGGCTGCTGATCTATGGCCAGTTTATCAAATGGACTCTGCCCGGTTACGGCAAGCGCCAGCGCGAGCGGGTTTTACATGCCCTGGCGCGCGCAGTCCCTGGCGACAGCCAGGCTTTTGCCAGTATCTATATTCCGCGCGCGTTGTTCCCGGTCAACTCTCAACTGGTCTTTATCAGCCCTTTGGTAGATGATGATGTCCAGCCGCTGGTGAATCTGCGCGCCCAGGGTTACGCATTGATCGTTGTCAGCCCCAACGCCGTTCGCTTCGAGGCTGCGCATCTGCCGCCGGGTGAAGCTGTCCGCCAGGCGGCGCGCATCCTGTCCTTAAAAAGGCGGGTCACGCTTCAGCGTTTGCGCCATGCCGGGGTGCAGGTGGTGGATTGGGATATCAGCCGGCCTTTTGAGCAGGTCGCTGAAAGCGCGCTTTCGCGACCTCCATCTTTTATCCGCGCCATCGGGGCGGGCAGTGATTTGCTCTAAAAAACTGGGCTAAATCCATGTACAGCCTGGCCGCCAAACAACAACTCCGCTCCCTGCCCTGGAAAGGTCGATGACAAAAATCTTTCTGTACACTTCCCTGACGATGGGTTTATCTGCCCTGGCTGTTGGTTGGATAACTGCCGGGAACTGGCCGATTGGGCTGGCATTCCTGATCCTGATTCCCATCAGTCTATTCCTATCCGCTCGGAAATTTCGCGCGACTCTCAGCGTTGTCCTGAGCCTGACTGTGATTGCCGCTGCGGCAGGTTTGTGGGCGCATGTTGGCCTGTGGCTGGCCTTGATGGCAGTGGTCTGTATCCTGTTTGCCTGGGACCTGGATGGTTTCTCGCGCCGGCTGGCCTGCGCCTCTGCCGAAGATAACCCGCTGATTATCGAGCGCCGGCACCTTCTGCAGCTTAGCCTGGCGCTGCTGCTTGGCATGGGCATCATTTTCCTTTCCCATTCCATCCGCTATGTGTTCGCTTTTGAGTGGGCAGTCGGCCTGGCTATCCTGGCATTTGTTGGCATCGGCGCCCTGCTCAATGGAATGCGGAATGCGCAGGGTGACTCGGATTGAAAGTTGCAATATATTTTGAGCATTAAACAAGTTTTGTGTTACGATTCCTTTGATAACCTATACGTCCCAACCTGAAAATCTGAGGTGCTTATGTTTGATCTTCCCGACGACCAGATCGTTCCCCTGTCAAAAGAACACGTTTTTTGGACCTGGTCGGCCCAGGCTAAAGTCAACCCCATCCCGGTCAGCCGCGCGAAGGGCGTCTATTTTTGGGATACCGCTGGCAAGCGCTACCTTGATTTCAACTCGATGACCATGTGCGTCAACATTGGTCACGGCGACCAGCGCGTGATCGAGGCGATGAAGGCCCAGTTGGATGAGATCCCCTACGCCGCGCCAGGCATGACCACCAGGATCCGCGCGATTGCCAGCCAGGCTGTGGCCGGTGTGACCCCCGGTGGAAAACTGAGCAAGGTGCTGTTTACCCTGGGCGGGGCGGATGCGAATGAAAATGCGATCAAAATTGCGCGCGTGTATACCGGGCGGCACAAGATCCTGACCCGTTACCGCTCGTATCACGGGGCGACTGCTGGAGCGATGGCTGCCACCGGCGACCCGCGCCGTGTGACCTGGGAGCCAAACCTGATGCCGGGGGTGGTGCATTTTCTGGATCCCTATCGCTACCGGTCCACCTTTCATCGTATCAATCCGAATATTTCCGAAGCCGAATTTACCCAGGATTATCTAAACCATCTCGAAGAGATCATCCTGTATGAAGGTCCGGAAAGTATTGCTGCCGTCCTGATGGAATCTGTGACCGGCACAAACGGTATCATTATTCCGCCAGATGGGTATATGGCCGGGGTGCGCGTGCTGTGCGATAAGTATGGCATGCTCATGATTGCTGATGAGGTCATGGCAGGCTTTGGGCGCACAGGAAAATGGTTTGCGATCGAGCATTGGAATGTGACCCCAGATATCATGACCATGGCGAAAGGCCTGACTTCGGCCTATGCGCCCCTTGGCGCAGTGACGATGAAGCCGGAAATTGCGGCCACCTTCGATGAGCGTGTTTTTGAATCGGGGTTGACCTACACAGCCCACCCGGTTTCATTGGCTGCCGCGGTGGCCAATATTGCTGTGATGAAACAGGATCGCATTGTCGAGAATGCCGCTGCCATGGGCCCGGTTTTACACGAGCTGCTCACCAACCTGGGTGAATCGCATCCTTCGGTGGGCGCGGTGCGTTCGATTGGCTTGTTTGGGATCATTGAAGTGGTTAAAAATCGCCAGACCAAGGAACCGATGGCGCCTTGGAATGCCAATAGCCCCGAGATGGTTGCCTTGCGTAAAGCCTGTCTTGACCAGGGCTTGTTTGTCTATACTCACTGGCACACCATCCTGATTATCCCTCCGCTCATTATCACTGCAGAGCAACTCAAGGAAGGTTTCTCTGTGCTCGACAAGGCTCTGGCGCTTACCGATCAAAAAATGGTTAAATAACCAGGTATGAGAAAAAAAATGATCGTTGTTGCTGGGAATATTGGCGTTGGCAAGACCTCGCTGACTGAACGCATTGGTGCCCGTATGGGCTGGCTAACGGGTTTTGAATCTGTTTCCGATAATCCCTACTTGTCTGACTTTTATGCTGACATGAAAACCTGGTCTTTTCATCTCCAGGTGTATTTCTTGGGTCATCGCGCTGACCAATATATGCAAATTGCCAATTCGTCGCGTTCAGCCATCCTTGATCGTTCCATTTACGAGGATGCAACCATATTCGCCCGCGCTTTGCACCATTTGGGTAACCTGTCAGAACGGGATTATATGGCTTACCGGCGTCTTTTTGATGTGGTCGTTAACAGTTTGCCAGCGCCTCACTTGCTGATTTATTTAAAAGCGCCGGTCGAGGTGCTCATGGAGCGCATCCAGAGACGCGCCCGTGGCATCGAGACCGGCATCAGCATCGAATATCTGTGCCTGCTTGATTCTTTCTACGATGATTGGCTTAAATCTTTTGATCTTTGCCCTGTTCTGACCATCCGCACGGAAAATCTGGATTTTGTCAACCAGAACAGAGCCCTGGAGCTTGTCACCCGGCGGATGACTGACAAGCTGGCCGGTAAAGAGGTACTCGAGCTGTAGTTTTTGACCGCAAGCGGTAAATACTTATGCTCTAATATCAGATAATGATCGCCGCATATCTGCCAACCCGGCCCTGGCATTTTCTTGGCGAAAAATTATACTCGCGCCGAGAAACCATGCTCAAATGAGCAGGTCCTCCATCAATTTCATCGGCACGACTGCTGCGCCGACGATGCCCGGCCCGGTATGCACACCCAACACTGGTGAAATGCGGCTGATTTCCAACTTGGCTACGGTCAGGCGTTCCTCGGCCATATCGGCGAGCATCTCCGCGCCTTGTTGGAAGCGCCCGTGCAGGACATTCACCCAAACGGGGGTAGTGTTATAAATGCTCAGCAGGTTTTCAGTGATTGCTTCCAGGGCTGCCGGGATTGTGCGGACTTTGGTGACGTTACTGTATTTGCCATCCATGTGTGAGACGTTGATGACCGGTTTGAGCTTGAGCAGCGAACCCATCACGGCCTGCACGCGTCCAATTCGCCCACCGCGCGCCAGGTATTCCAGCGTTTCGAGGGCATAGATGACCTCGGTGCTGGCGCGGATTTCGGTCAGGCGTTCCTGGATTTTGTCCATTGTCCAGCCGGCTTTATCCGCCATGGCTGCCGCCAGAACCTGGAAGCGTTCGCCGCCTGACAGCGTCAGCGTGTCCCAGAAGCTGACTTCGGCCTGATCCTTGGCCAGCTCGCCGCCCACTTGCGCCGAGTTAAGCGTGCCGCTTAGTCCCGAAGAAATGTGAATGGAGAAAATATTTTTACTGGTCTCGGCCAGCTGGCGGTAAATCTGTTCAAACATACCGCTCGAAGGCTGGGCGGTGGTTGGGATGGCCGGTCGCATGGCTTCCAAACGGTTATAGAAATCATCGGCGCTGATATCCGTGGCGCTTATCTCGCCTTCCGGAAATTGGATAAAAAGCGGGGCCTGGGTAATGCCAAACTTTTCCAATTCCTCGGCGTTCATGTCCGCGGCGCAATCCGTAACGATTTTCATGGCTGCTCCTTTTTGTATCCGAATAATTGCATTATACCGGATAGTTTCAATCAGAAATCACCCAATCCTTGTATTCATTCTCGCTGTGAAAAGGGTAGCTGTGTCGAGAATTAGAATTCTGGTTCCGAAAATTTATGCAGCAGGATGTAAAATACACCCATGAATCTTCATCTCCGTCCAACCCATGTTGTTATTAATCTAAGCCAGTTGCGCCGTAATGCGCAAGCGATTCGCGCCAAGGTGTCGCCAGCAAAAGTGCTTGTCATGCTAAAAGCCAATGCTTATGGGCATGGCGTGGATGGCGTTGCCCCGTTTATTGAACCGTTTGTGGATGCTATCGGCGTCGCCTTCCTGGATGAAGGCATCCATTTGCGCGAGCTTGGCATTACCAAACCAATCCTGGTGGCGGGCGGCGCGCTGCCCGAGCACATCCCGTATTACCTTGAGCATGACCTGACCCTGACCGTATCTTCCCTGGCTGTGCTCGAGGCCGCCGAAGCCACTTCGCGGAGCAGGGTGGAGGCAATGCCGCAGGCTGCCGGCAAGCGGCTAAAAGTACACCTTAAAATTGATACCGGCATGGAACGCGCGGGTGTGCGCTGGTATGAAGCTGAGGCATTTCTTGAGCAGTCTCTGCGCTGCCGCCACCTGGAGATTGAGGGGATTTATACCCATTTTGCCAACTCTGAGACCCTTGAAACAGCAGATATGGAGCGCAAAAGTGGCTTTTCGTATGCCAGCGCGCAGTTGCAGCGTTTCAACGAAGTCCTGGCTTTCTATGGAAAACGCAGCTTGCCAACCCCGCCTTTGAGACATGCGGCCAACTCGGCGGCTATTCTTAACCTGCCGGAGAGCTATTTTGATATGGTGCGGCCCGGAGTGATGTTCTATGGCGTTTATCCGGATGATGAAGTCTTGCGATCCGTGCAGATTGCCCCCGCGTTGACCTGGAAATCGCAGGTGGTATATAGCAAGCTGACGCTGCCAGGCAACCCGGTCAGTTACAGCTCGCTGTGGGTTTCCGATCATCCCGTTACCACGGTGACGATTCCTTGCGGCTATGCGGATGGCTATTTCAGGCGGATGACCAACCAGCCGAAAATGATCATCAATGGGAAGAAATACCAGCAGGTGGGGCGTATATGTATGGATCAATGCATGGCCAACCTTGAAGCGGATGATGCCAGGTTAGGCGACGAGGTGATCCTTTTGGGTCAGGCCGCCTCCGGTGTTGAAAGCATCCGGGCAGAAGACCTGGCTGGCTGGGCAGGAACAAACCCGTATGAAGTGATGACGAATATCAGCGCGCGGGTGCCGCGGGTATATGAGGTCGAACCCGGCGAATAAACTGATCTACCCAGACTGGGTCCAGTGTACCAATACCATCGCGCATGCCATCTGTCCCTGCTGGTACAATACAGGCATCAGTGCATTTTTTGGAGGCAATTTGAAGAAAATAATAAACTATGCAGGCCTGTTCTTGCTGGCTGGCCTGATCATCGCTTTTGATCAGTGGACGAAGATGCTTGTCCGCGTTCTTCCATTGGGCGATACCTGGCTGCCGGCTGGGATGGAATGGCTCATGCCTTATGCGCGTGTCGTCCATTGGTACAACACAGGCGCGGCATTTGGCTCCTTCACGGGCTATGGCTGGGTATTTACAATCTTGGCTTTTGTGGTCGTCGGTTTGATCATCTATTATTATCCCCAGGTGGATGATACGGATTGGTGGTTGAAGCTGGCCATGGGTATGCAGATGGGTGGCGCGCTGGGCAATGTTATTGATCGCCTGACCAACGATGGCCGGGTCACGGATTTTGTTTCAGTGGGTAACTTTGCGGTCTTTAACGTGGCTGACGCGAGTATTTCCATGGGTGTGGTGGTTTTATTGATTGGTGTCTGGTTCAAGGAAATGAGCGAGCGAAAAAATAGCGCGGCCAGAGCAGCTGAACTCCAAAATCAAGATCAGCCTGACGTTGCTGTGGAAGAACAGAGTGTTGAATCTGCCGGGCGCGCTGTGGAGGCTGCTCGTGAGTGACCGGGTTGAGTCTTTTCAATCTACCGACAGCGGCGGGCGGCTGGATAAATTCCTGGTGACCTGCCTGCCTGAGTTTTCGCGCGCGCGTTTGCAGGGTTTGATCCTGGATGGTTTTGTGGAAGTCGAGGGCCAAGCGGCGAAAAAGGGCGGCCAGGTCCTGAGCCGTGGTCAACATGTGACTGTGCGTATCCCGCCTACTCATTCTGTGGGTTTGATCGCGGAAAAAATCCAGCTGGATGTCATCTTTGAAAATGATGAGTTAATTGTGCTCAATAAACCGGCCGGGATGGTTGTGCACCCGGCGGCCGGGCACCAAAGCGGCACGCTTGTAAATGCGGTACTTGGCTATGAGCCGGATATGGAAGGCATTGGTGGTGAAGAGCGTCCTGGCGTTGTCCACCGGCTGGACAAGGATACCTCCGGGCTGATCGTCATGGCCAAAAACGAGCGCGCGCACCGCTGGTTGCAGGATCAATTTCGCCTGCGCAAGGTCGAAAAGACTTATTTGGCTTTGGTGGATGGTAATCCGCCCACGCCAACAGGCCGCGTCGAGGCTCCGATTGGTCGAGATCCGAGCCAGCGTAAAAAAATGGCCATTACCACACTTGCCAAAGGGCGCGACTCAGTCAGCGAATACAAGACCCTGGAGAGTTTTCCAAAGCATACTTTGTTGGAATTCCGCCCGCATACTGGCCGTACCCACCAGATCAGGGTGCACTGCGCATTTTTAGGTTGCCCAATTGTAGCGGATGGAATTTACGGGCACAAAAAAGCCAGCCTGGATTTGGACAGGCAGTTTTTGCACGCCTTCCGTATGAAAATTACCTTACCGGGTGAGCAGCAGCCTCGCGCCTTTGAAGCGCCATTGCCTCCTGATCTGCTCCTGGTTTTAGAAAATTTGCGAAAACACTAACCAGGCAAACTGTCGCGCCGGTCAATTTAAAGAGAAAAACGAGTGGAGGTTTCCCACTCGTTTTTAATTCCAGGGACTTATCCAGGAGACATATCCGGCCAGTGTTTGTGCCAATCCGTGGCCTGCTCGAAAGCCTGGGCGGCTTGCAGCAGTTTTTTCTCTGCCCAAGCCGGACTGACGATTTGCAGCCCGATTGGCAGCCCGGCAGAGGAGAAGCCACAAGGCATGGAAAGCGCTGGCAGCCCGGTGAGATTAAAGGGGGCGGTGAAGCGTGTCAGACGGCGAGCTTGCTCAATTGCATCACTGCCTTCAATGAATGGGGCAGTGATTGGCGTGGCTGGCAGCAGCAGCATGGTGTGATCCTGAAAGAAGAATTCCATGCGCCGGCGCATTTCTGTTTGCGTCCGGCGCGCCAATGAATATTCACTCGAGGTAATGGCTGCGCCTGTTTGCAGGCGCAGGCGCACATCCTCTCCAAACCCCAGTGGATGCTCCATGAGCCGCTCATGGTGAAAAGCAGCGCCATCGGCCTGGGTGATCAGGCTGTTGGCCTGGGCTGCCTCACGTAGAAAGTTCAGCTCGACCGGCACAACCTGTGCCCCTAAGGACTCAAATACCTGGGCTGCCTCGCGGACTGCTTCCAGCACTTCCGGATCGGTGCCCCAGGTATAATCCCCGCCGAGCACAGCGATGCGCCAGCCAACGACACCTCCACTCAGGTTTGAGAGATAATCGTCAGCCGGGACGTTCACCGAAGCCGGGTCATGCTGATCATATCCGGCCAGGACCTGCAGAAGGATGGCGGCGTCTTGTACGGTTTTGGTTAAGGGTCCGGCATGATCCAAATTCCAGGAAAGCGGGAAAATTCCGCGCAGCGAAATTCGCCCATAGGTGGGTTTGAGCCCGACCAGGCCGCACAGGCTGGCCGGGATGCGAATGCTGCCGCCGGTATCGGTGCCCATGGCTGCCAGGCTCATCCCGGAGGCAACGGCGGCGGCGCTGCCGCTGGACGAACCTCCACAAATACGCTGACTATCCCACGGGTTGCGCACCGTGCCATAATGAGGGTTAACGCCAGTTACCCCCAGGGCAATCTCATGCGTGTTGGTTTTTCCGGTGATGAGCGCGCCTGCGGCTTTGAGGCGTTCGACCACTGTGGCATCCTGGCTGGGGATAAAATCCTTAAAAAACGATGTCCCGGCGGTAGTTAACACACCTTCAGTTTGGTAAAGATCTTTAATGGCGATGGGAATCCCTGAAAGCGCAGTTGTGCTCGCTGGGGATGCGGGGATTTGCCTGCGGTCCAGAACTGTGATGAAAGCATTGAGTCTGGGGTTGAGCCGTTCAATAGCTTGAAAGCAAGCCTGGCTAAGCTCAGCCGCGCTCAAGGTACCGACGCGAAGCTGTTCAAGGGCGGTAGAAATTGTCAGGGATTGTATATCCATACTGCAATTTTACTGCATAAGGCCCTGGTTAAATAAAAGAAGACCGGGGGTATCCCGGCCTTCTTTTGCGATCATGCTATCAGATAATCTAGAACAGCCCGACAACCTTGCCGGTTTCGAGATCCAGATCGACGTCGTAAAACACCGGGCGGGTGGGCAGGCCAGGCATTGTGCGCATCGTGCCCAGCAGCGGATAGAGGAAGCCCGCGCCCACAGAAGCGCGAATGTCGCTGATGTTGACCCGGAAGCCGCGCGGAGCGCCCTTGAGGGCGGCTTCGGTGGAAAATGAAAGGTGTGTCTTGGCCATGCACAACGGCAGTTTATCAAAGCCGAGCTTGGTGTAAAGCTCGATCTTGCGTTCGGCTTCGGGTGAGTAATCAACGCCATCGGCTCGGTAGATTTCGCGGCAGATGGTCTCGATCTTGGTCTTAATGTCCTGTTCCAGCGGATACAAGAATTTGAAGTTGCTGGGTTGATCACAGGCTTTGACTACGGCTTCAGCCAGGGCGATGGCACCCTTGCCGCCTACCATCCAGTGGCGGGAGACGACTGCATCCATGGCGCCTGCTTCGATGGCAGCCTTGCGGACGATTTCTACTTCCGCTTCGGTGTCATTCGCGAAGGAGTTGACCGCAACAACCACATTCACGCCGAACTTGAGTGCATTTTCAATATGCTGAATCAGATTCGGCAGGCCTTTCTTGAGCAGCTCAAGATTCTCTTCTGTATATTCCGTTGCCAGGGGTTTTCCCGCCACAACCTTCGGGCCGCCGCCATGCATCTTGAGCGCGCGGACGGTGGCAACCAGGACCACCAGATGTGGGACGAGACCCGAGTAGCGGCACTTGATATCAAAGAATTTTTCCATGCCGATGTCGGCGCCGAAACCGGATTCAGTTACGACGTAGTCAGCCAGTTTTAGGGCGATTTTGTCGGCAATGATCGATGACTGGCCGTGGGCAATGTTGGCGAACGGGCCGGCATGCACGATGGCAGGTGTGCCTTCGAGCGTCTGCATCAGATTGGGTTTGATTGCATCTTTCATCAACACGGTCAGCGCGCCAGATACTCCCAGGTCTTCAGCGGTGACGGCTTCGCCGTGTTTATTGGTGGCGACGACCATCGCGCCGAGGCGCTCGCGCATATCTGCCAGGTCAGTCGTCAGGGCCAAAATGGCCATGATCTCACTGGCGACGGCGATGTCGTAACCGGAGCGGTGTTCAAAACCGACTTCATCTTTTCCAAGACCAACCTGCACTTCGCGCAGGAAGCGGTCATTCACGTCAACTACACGCCGCCAGGTGACATTGGCGGGATCGATATCGAGACGCGCAAAGCGCGCGCGTTCCTGGGGAGTCAATTCATTTGGGTCGCTCTTGTTAATGCCGAGTTTCTTCAAGCGGCGCAACATGGTCGGCGCAAATTTGCGGACGCCGTTTTTATCGGGCGGGCAAAGCGCATCGAACATTTTGGTGTCGTCGGGTGTCAGCGTTTCGTGCATCATTCGAGCATCCAGTGCGGCCGCGCACAGGTTGTGGGCGGCGGTGATGGCATGGATATCACCGGTCAGATGCAGATTAAAATCTTCCATCGGGATGACCTGGCTGTAACCGCCACCAGCAGCCCCGCCCTTGATACCAAAGGTCGGGCCCTGGGATGGCTGGCGGATGACGGTCATCACGCTCTTGCCAAGGTGCGCTCCGAGCGCTTGTGAAAGGCCTACCGTGGTCGTAGTCTTGCCTTCGCCGAGAGGGGTTGGAGTGATGGCCGTCACGTCGATATACTTGCCATCCGGGCGGCCCTTAAGACGTTCCAGTGTTTCGAGCTTGATCTTGGCTTTGTATGGGCCGTAAAGTTCCAATTCATTTTCCAGAATGCCAAGTTCTTCGGCAACCTGCATGATTGGTTTTAAAGTTCCCGCCTGGGCAATATCGATATCAGACGGAACAGGATTGAGTAGTTTTAGCGGGGTGGGGGCGAATTTTCGAGTCATAGCGTCTCCAGTTTGTGGGTGGGAATCAGGTTTATTATGGATTTTTTTTACAAACTTTGCAATAGAATTACGTCACTGGTTTGTCATGATTCTTATAATATTTTCATGACTTCACTGGTTTTGAGAGCTGTATGGGGTGGTTTTGGAGCCCCCTTAGTCTTCTGCGGCCAGGATGGTGCCCAAATTTTCGCCAGCCAGTATTCTTTGAAGATTCCCAGGTTCTTCCCCTGAAAAAATATGCGCGGTCATCTCTGGAAATTCTGCCACCAGGCGGAGCATCTGCTGGACTTTGGATTCCATGCCACCGGTTACATCCGCGCCATGCGAGGCTCCCACCTTTGCTTTGATCTCATCGAAGGAGGCCGGGGTGATTTTTTCCACGCGCTGTTTGCGACCCGGATAATCAGCCCAAACCGCGCCTTCCAGGCCTGCCAGCAAGATGCGCTGCGGCTTTAGATCTTGGGCAAGCCTCGCGAACAGATCCTCCGTCGAGAGAATTGTCCCGCCGCGAATTTTATCGAAGATCACATCCCCGTAGACGACAGGCACCAACCTGGCGGCCAGCGCTGCTTGCAAAGGGCCCAAATCCCAGGCAGAGACTGTTCCGTCGCCGGCGGTCACTGCTGAAACAGGCGCCATTGCCAGGGATGCTATCTCCGCCTCGTGGAGCGCTTCCATCACAAAACGATTTAACGCCGAAGCCTGAAACCAGACTTCGGCAAAACCGCGCCAATAGTCGGGGTCATCCTGCAGCCGGATTCCAGGAGGGGGAGATGGTTGCTGCTGGAGGCCATCGCGAGTGCGGTATTCTTTTGCAGCGGTGTGCCCAAACGAGCCTGAGCCATGCCCCAAAACGAGGGACAGTCCTGGCTGGGAATGGAGTGCAGTTGAGATTTGCCGGGCGAGATCGTTCAGCTTATCCAGGCGGGGTGTATACGGCCGGGTCTTGTCTGTGATCAGCGAACCACCCAATTTTAAGAAAACGAGTTCTTCCATGGCCCCCATTATCTCCAAAACAATGGATTACGCAAGACATATGTCCATCTTGGGGTTTTCGGTTGGCGTAGTGCGATATAATTTTCATTATGGACATCAAGGCAGGCATCAATACTGCTATTTTTCTGACCATCCTGGGCTTGCTCATCAGTCTCTGGATTGGCATTCGCTCCATTCAGAACGGGCGCAGATTAGTTTATTTTCGTTTGCGCCAGCAGCGGATCACTTTTGGCTGGCGCATGATTGGGTTTGCATTTGGGCTGGCAGGCCTGGTTTTATTTATAGGTCGTTTTGGCGAACCAATCGTCTATTCTTTTTATGAACCATCCCCCACGCCCAGCTTGATCCCCACGATTACGCTCAGCCCGACCATTACGCTCACCCCGACCATTACCCTTACGCCCACGATCACAGAGACTCCCTCCGTTACCGATACGCCGACGCTTACGCCCACGCCCTTTATACCGCCATCGGTCGAATTAAAATTCAATAGTCTGGTAACGCCCAATCCGTCCGCGTTATTCAGCCCGCTGGTCTTTGCGCGCGAGATAGACTTGAAGACTTATAAGCCGGTGGATGAAGGTACGGTTTTTTTGAACCCCATACGCCGTATCGTGGCCTTATTTAGCTTCGATGGGATGAGTTCCGGTGTCCAGTGGACGGTCCTGTGGTACCGCGATGGACAACTGGTGTACTATGAAACTGCTCCGTGGGAGGATACCACTGGCGGTTATGGTTTTGCCGAGCGCGTGGCTGCGCCCGATGAGTGGTTACCAGGCGATTATGAAGTTCAAATCTTTGTTGGGCAGGAATGGAAATCGGTTGGGCGGTTTGTCGTTCAGGGGCAGCCAGACACAGCCACTCCGACTCGCGCGCCAACTGCTACTATCGCAGACACGGCCACCCGTATGCCTCGGCCCACCTCAACCGTGACCAGTACGCGGCCACCCACCCTGACAGTCACCTCGTCGCGCACACCCGCACCCACCTCTACTCAAGCGCCTTCGCGCACCCGCCCTGCCACGGATACAGCCTGGCCCAGCCAGACTCCAACCCCATAAGACAACCTAGCACAGACCACATCTTTAGAGGTGGTCTGTGCATAATAGCGGATACGTTGTTTTTAGAGCGGCTTCTGTTGATATGTGTAACTGGACATGCTTCGCGCCAGTTGAGCCGCCAGCCTGGCATTATTCAACAACAATTCCAGGTTGGCGCGCAGTGATTTGCCGCCTGTCAGCTCGCTGACGCGCTTCAATTCGTAGGGCGTCACTTGTTGCCCGGTAATGCTATGTTCTGCCTGTTTCTTTTTGACTTCGTTGGAAACCTGCTCTAAAATAGGGGCGATTTCCTGTGGATTTATGGCCAAATCGGCTGGGATGGGTTGGCAGACCAGCACCGCCGATTTCATGCCCAGTTCCCAGTGTGTATTGGCGAACTTTACCACTTCTTCGGGGGTATTCAACCTGACACTGACCGGCAGATTCTTGCCTGGCGAGAAAAATTCTGGAAAGTGATCAGTGCCATAGCCCACTACCGGCACGCCCTGCGTTTCGAGGTATTCAAGCGTAGCTGGCAGATTCAGGATCGATTTTGCGCCGGCGCAAACCACGATGATCGGGATGGAGGCCAGTGCCTGGAGGTCAGTGGAAATGTCAAGATTAGCCTCTTTGTGGACCCCCCCGATCCCGCCGGTGGCAAATACACGGATACCGGCTTGGTGAGCAACGAACATCGTCCCGGCTACGGTTGTCCCGCCCGGTTTGCCTTGAACGATGGCGGTGGCGAAGTCGCGTAGGCTGACTTTTATGGCGTCATTCGCATTGGCTAATCTTGCCAATTGGGCCGAGTCGATCCCAGTCTGGATTTTGCCGTCCAGCACGGCAATGGTGGCCGGGGTGGCTCCTTCCGCGCGGACGGCCTGTTCCATATCCTGGGCCAATATCAGGTTTTGCGGGCGGGGCAGTCCATGGGTGATTACAGTCGATTCGAGCGCCACGATGGTGATGCCGAGCGCCAGCAGCCAGGCCGCCATC
>CAZHWV010000005.1:25135-35700 GCA_964536185.1 uncultured Anaerolinea sp.
CTTTTTTGTTGTAGGGCGCGTGAAATTTCCAGGGATGGGTTGAATATTTTCGATAGGTCGGTCATAGAATCTTTCTGAATGAGGATTTGGGCAGGGTTTCCAGGCAAAAGGGTCAGATTGACAGTTCATCGTACAGTTTTTGGAGAGAGAGATCGGGGTAGACAGTCCCTGGGTAGCGCAGGGCCAGGGAAGCAGCCGAAATACCCAGCCGGGCGGCGTCGTCAATCTCGATCTCGTTGATCAAAGCATAGATGACTGCCGCGGAAAGTGCGTCGCCTGCTCCCGTTGGGTCGCCTATGCTGGTTCGGATGGCCGGGACATGCCCGTTTGTTTCAGAGGAGGCGTAACATAGGCCATTTTCAGCCAGTGTGACGAAGGCCATTTTTACACCCAGGCTGATGAGCGTACGGGCCGCTTCCAATGCAGCTTCGCGGTCGTTCGTTTCAAAAGGATGACCGGTCAGGTTGCCAGCTTCGATGTTGTTGAGAACGAGCAGCTTGATCTGGCCCAGGTATGGTTTGAGACGAGCTGCCAGCGTGCCGGAGGTTGGGTCTGCGCAGACGGGTATTTTGTATTTGCGGGCCAGCATAAATGCTTTCTTGAGAGCCTTTTCTGGCAGGTTGGCATCCAGAAAGATCAGCCCGGCTTTCTCAAATAGATTTTCATTGTACAAAAGGTATGTATTGGTCAGTTCATCCATGATGCGCATATCAGCAAAAGAAAACTGGCGGATGCCGTGCTGATTGAGCACTCCCATGTAAAAACCTGTAGGGTATTTATCGGTAGCGTAAACAGCGGATACATCCACGCCAGCATTGCGGGTATGCGCAAGAACATCCTCGCCAAGGCGGTCTTTTCCGATCACCGAGAGCAGGCTGACGGGTTGGCCAAGCCGGGCGAGATTCTCGGCTACATTGCGGGCCACACCGCCAAAGGAAGTGCGGATTAAAGCTGGGTTCGAAGTTGACATCTGCAAATCATCCTGCAGGCGTCCAACCACATCCAGACTGGATGTGCCTATGGCCAAGACAAGCTGGGATGTTTCGCTTAGGCTGCTCATAAGGTTACTCAATCCTCTTCGCCAACTGAACGGGAAGGCGGGAAAAGCCAATGCTCAATTTTTCGGATTGCCTTCAATACGTCAACAGGAATATGGGGACGATACAATTCAGCGCCTATTTTGAGGACTTCAAGATAGTCTTTGAGTACGTTATTAATAATTTGTTCCGGGAATTCTCGATTTTCATAATCATTATAAATTTTGCGAATGGCTATGTCTTCGATAAGGCGAATCTGCTCTCCGAGCCTAGCTGCGTCGAAAATACGTTGAAGTTCGGCCTGGTCGCTGCGCGCAAAGTTATCACGGCTAATCTTCCACGCCTCACGATGATTATTGGGGATGATCTGGGTTGGGGTGTCCCAAATGCCGACCCCAATCCAATTAAGCTGGGTGCCTCGTTGCGAGACCTTGGCCTGGAAATTGTCATAGAACATTTTTGTCAACATCGAGCGTGGCTCGATCTCCAGATCTGTTTTTGAAAGTTCAGCCGGGTTGTGCGCATCGAACCGATCTGCCGGGTGGTTTTCTGAAAAACCATTTATTGCGCGGATCCGTTCGTCCGTATCCTTTTTGCGTTCCTCCAGGCTGTCATCTTCAGGTTTGCCTACCGTAACCAGAAAATCGCTCAAACCACGTTTATTGATAAAGCTGCTCATTTCGCCGCTGATTTGCCCAAATATCTTGCTCGGTAGCGGTTCGAGCCAATCATGTGAACGTGCTGGGGCTTCGTCAAGCTTTACCGGTCTGATGGCTGAATAGACCAGATTTAATATTGCGTTTTCATCATACGGATACGGTACTTGCTGAGATCTCACTGGCAAGTGACCGCGGTAAATGCTGTAAGAATATTGAATATCTTTGGCCGTCACCGGGATGCCATCGCGCGAGCGGGTGGTGATTTCCTGTTTTTGAATGACGTCTCGCAAATCGACGCCCTGGCGGATGCGCTCAAAGCCGTCAATCAAGGCGCTGCCATGCCACTCCTTGGTTGTGGGGCCAATCACCCGCGCAGTCCCATCTGGTCGCTCGAAGACGACCGCGCTGTCCAACTCGACGACGACATATCCCGGACCGCCAATTTGGATCATGGGCGATTCTTGATCATCCTTTACTACTTTGCCTTGCCGAATATGAATCGTATTATAAGATTCCGCAAAAGCTGCTTGCCGGATAAAGGTATGGGCGATTGTTTCATCTTTCTCGAAAATATCCGCCAGATAGATGGCAGCTACACGTTGCATCAGCCAAAAGGGCACATACAAAGCGAGTAAGTGACGAATTACGACCAGGTTAAAGAATATCGTAAAAAAAACTTGTATGCTTTCAATTAATAAGTTTTGCGGATTCCCAGTTGCTACCACTTGTAGCCAATCATCTGCCATCTTGGAATATTCTGCGGCGGGGCGAGCGGTAAATGAAAGCGCCAACCAGATGATAAAGAAGCTTATGTTAACTACCATAGAACGGATAAAGGCAGCATTGTGGTTAAGGGCAAAGATAAGATTCAAATACTTATCCACTGTCTCCACGACCATAGCTGCAATACGATCAAGAACTGGTCGGGATGCGGGTGCGGGCCGAAACACGAATTGTCGTTTCATTCTAACGGACCTCGCAGGTTTTTCAGCCAATTGGATATTTTGGACAGGTCACGCTGTTCTGTATTTAAACGCTTAAAAAGCGCCTGATTTTGTTGTATCCCTTGAGAAGTAGCATTAATCAGCATTTCAAGCGCATGCGCGGCACTCACAGGAGACTGCCGGGCTATTCCCTGGGATGCATTCAGCGCAAAGTCTTTCAGTCCTTCATGCTGACCGGTTGTTTCCTGTAACTTCCGGTCGACATCTACTTGATCTCGTTCTTTCTGAGCATTTTTCAACCACAGAGCCGTCCACTGGTTAATCAATTGTTCTTCGATTTCAGGCGAAAAAAACAACTTTTTAATGGTTACGCTTTTTATTTCCAGACCCATTTCAGAAAGTTTGATAAATTCGGTGCTTTCAATTTTTTTAAGCAGGTTTTCGGCTGCGTCTTTGTTTTTGTCTTTAAGATAATGGAGGTAAGTTTCTTCCCGGGTTTTGTTCTCGAGCACTACCTGCCCAAACGCATCCAAAAGTTCCACGTGGGATCGGGTCAGGCGCTTTTTGATCATATCGTTGATAAATTGGATGGTGGTATCAGGGTGGGTTTCACTTTTTTCAAACAACTCGCTTAATCGGAATTTTCCCAGGTATTCACGCCAGATATCGGCCGCCATCCTGGCGGGCAGGCTGTTCCAGACCGGGTGTTCCAACCTTGCTTCGCGGATCATGCTGTCGCGGATGGCAGCTTCGGTATTCTTGGGATTAAATCCAAAGCGCGTATTTCCGTCACCTGGGGCCGATTTGATGCGGAAAATAACTGAGATGGAGGCCGAAACGGTAATGCCATCGCGGGTCATGGCGCTGGTGACTTCAGCTCGTTCTTTGATCGCTTTGAAATTTGGATCATTCTCCTGGACTTTAAAAGGCTCGTCTGTTTCGATGGCGCCGATGGTCTGCACCAGGGTATGCAGATCGGCTGTCGCGGCGATATATTCATCATGGTTTGTGAAATGTACACCCGGGCCAATCGTGCGCGTGAAGCGCCCGGATGTGCGTAAAACAGCCGTGCTGGCGCTGTCCAGCCAAATCACGCCAGGGCCTTTTTTCTTACTTTCCCCTTCGCTGGCGTGCTTGAAGCCGTTCTCTACAAATATGGCCGGGCCATGACCGCCCAAACTATATGTCACTAGCCGGTTGACAACTTTCCAGCGGTCGCGCAGGTTATTAACCGGCAGAACAAATTGGGCGAAAAACACCATCCACACGAGCATCCCGGCAATGCACACGCCCACATCGGAAATTATTTCAAGAGAATGATCAACTTGAGGTTCGACGAATCGCAATACCAGCTCAATGAGCAGGTAGGCAATTAGAAAAACCCCAAATCTCATCAGCTTTTTAAAGAGGGGCTTCTGGAATATGCTGGTATCTTCGTCCATTGAATTGATTCTAAATCAAAACTGAAAAAAATGGAAAGCAAAGTGTCCGGGGTATAATTCGCGTTCATGCAACCATTATGCGTTGAATTTCACTGCCACTCCATCTTTTCAAAAGACAGCCTGACAAAACCACACCAGCTTGTGGAGGCCGCTCGCCGCCGGGGGATCGACAGGTTAATCATCACGGATCACAATTCTATTGGCGGCGCTCTGGAAGCGCAAAAACTTGCTCCTGACCTGGTCATTGTCGGCGAGGAGATCATGACCACCCGTGGCGAGCTGTTGGCCGCTTTCGTCAGCGAAGAGCTTCCCGCAGGATTGGAACCATTGGAAGCGATACGTCGCCTGAGGCTGCAGGGTGCTTTCATCAGCGTTTCGCATCCCTTTGACGTTTTCCGCAGTGGTCATTGGGATCTGCCCTATTTGCTTGAAATCACGCCGTTGGTGGATGCGCTTGAAACCTTCAATGCCCGCTGCATGGATATGCGCCCCAATCGCGAGGCACAGGAATTTGCCCGCCTGTATAACCTGGCGGGAACTGTCGGCTCGGATGCGCATACCGCGCGCGAAGTGGGCCGGGCAACCCTCACCATGGAAGAATTTTCTGGCGCAGATAGTCTCAGACGGGTGATTCGTTCCGCGCAGGAAATGGTGCGGCTATCATCTCCATTGATTCATCTGACCTCTCGCTACGCATCCACGCTTAAAAAATTGGGACTGGTGGGCAGAAGAATCCAAAATCATCCGTAACTATTGATGCGGTTGAGCGACAATATCTGATAGAGGTGCCATGTTTAAGAACTTGTTCCAACCAGATTCACACCGGCGCGAAGCGCTCGCGGCCGGATTTGTTGTCCCGGATGCGTCGCGTTGTGTGCAGTGCGGGATATGTTCCTATAATTGCCCGATCAATATTAATGTGCGCCGCTATGCCTGGCAGGGTAAGCCCATTGAAAACAGCCAGTGTTTAACTTGCGGTGAATGTGTCTCGCGCTGTCCGCGCGGGGTATTACGTTTTGTGCGCACCAATCTATTCCCAGAGGCCTGACATGACCGATTATGTCATCATTGGCACGGGTGTGGCTGGGATTGGCGCGGCGGATGCCATTCGTAGTGTGGATAAGAACGGTATGATTACTTTTATCGGCGATGACCCGCATGGATATTATTCCCGGCCGGGCCTGGCGTATTACCTGACTGGTGAAGCCGACGAGAAATTACTTTTTCCTTACCAACCTGAGGACTTTAAGAACCTGAATGCGCACTTTTGGCGTGAGACCGCTGCCCGTATCGACCCCCAGCAGAAACAGGTGGAATTGAGCAATGGCAAGCGTATTCCCTATGATCGCTTGCTCATTGCGGTTGGCTCAAGCGCGATCCGTTTGAATGTGCCTGGCGCGAATCTGGAAAATGTGGTCAAACTTGATCATATGGATGATGCCCGCCGGATTGTGGGACTCGCCAAGCGTAACCGTACTGCGGTGGTGGTGGGGGGTGGCATCACTGCTCTTGAGCTGGCGGAAGGGTTGGCCACTCATAAAGTGAAAGTCCATTTGCTCATTCGCACTGCGCGTTATTGGAGCAATGTTTTGGATGATGTCGAATCAAAAATTATCGAGCATAGACTCGATGAAGATGGTGTGATCATTCATTACGAGTCAGAACTGACCGAAATACTTGGAAAAACTGGTCGGGTGGCCGGGATCCGTATGGCCAGTGGTCAACAGGTTGCTTGTGACATCCTGGCCTATGGAATCGGTATTCATCCGCGCTTGACCCTGGCCAAGTCGGCTGGCATTGATTGCGACCGTGGCATCCTGGTAGATGAGCATCTACGCACGAATCTTCCGGATATATTTGCTGCCGGTGATGTGGCCCAGGTCTATGACCCTGCATCGGGCCGTTCCGTGCTCGACAGCCTCTGGTCTCCGGCGCGAGATCAAGGTCGTGTGGCTGGGATGAACATGGCCGGACGTAACATGGCTTATCTGAAGTCTGTGCCCTTTAATGTAACCCGCCTGGCCGGGTTAACCACTACCATTATTGGCGCTGTTGGATCAGGGCAGGATGGTGAACCACTGACCATTGCCCGTGGCGATAGTGAAACCTGGCGTGATATGCCAGATGCGATCATCGCCCAAAGTGGTTTTGAAGTCAATCACCT
The DNA here is from genome assembly GCA_964536185.1 of uncultured Anaerolinea sp. Lineage (GTDB taxonomy): Bacteria > Chloroflexota > Anaerolineae > Anaerolineales > Villigracilaceae > UBA5195. The sequence goes on from CAZHWV010000005.1 coordinate 31,382, forward strand.
GCGTTTGATGGTAGCCAGAGAAACCATCGTGGGCGCTATTGTGATGGGTGACCAGAAGCTCTCAGCAGCTTTACAGGTTATCATCCGCGACCGGGTGAATATCACCCCCATTCGCGAGCAGTTGATTGCGCCTGGTGCGCCGATTGCCGATATCATCGCCCATTTCTGGACGCAGGTGCACGAAAGTCGAAATTAAATATATTTTCTGAAACAGGTACTTTGTGAGTTGCTGGAGTGCCTGTTTTTGTTTTCTAGGTTCGATGAGCTGAATCAATGTTGAGTGGTTTTAAAGAACTCTGGTTGGCAGTGATTGTATCCTACCTGATTGCCGGATTTTGCGCATAGACTCACCCTAGAATAGGGATTTGCTATGAATAATAATCGTCTTGGTTGTCTATCTTCGTCTGCCATTATCGCTACCTTGCTTACCATGCTGGTTGTTGCCGGTTTTGTTTTTTTTACAGGGAGCGGAGTGTTTTCTGCTGGCGGTCTCAATGCCCATGTTGGGGATAATATTGGCGGGGTAACCTCTCATGCCGAAATTGGCAATGATTGCGCCAAATGTCACCCGGCGCCATGGGATCCTGATACGCAGGGCGACCGCTGTATGCGCTGTCACGCAGAAATTTCCGGGCAGTTGGCCGACCCTGTCTCCATGCATGGCGTGATGATGAAAAACAAATCTCTGACTTGCCGGGCTTGCCATGGTGATCACCGCGGACCTGATGCGGTCTTGACGAATATGACTGCGGGTACTTTCCCGCATGATGCTACCGGCTACTCGCTTGCCTCGCATCGCAAGCGCAGCGCTGGTCTGGCCTTTACCTGTTCAGATTGTCATGGAGCTGACGTTACCCGTTTTGATCCGGCTGTTTGCAGTACTTGCCACGCGCAAATTGACGGCGCTTTTTTTGCGGCTCATACCCAGGCGTATGGAGCTGACTGTCGTGGATGTCATGACGGTTTGGAAACAATCAGCAAGAACTTTGATCACAGCCGGGTAGCTTTTAAACTGGAAGGCAAACACCAGGGGCTCGTTTGCGAGAGTTGCCATCTTAATGTGCGTACAAGCGCTGATTTCAAATCTCTATCTACTGACTGCGGCGTTTGCCATCTCAAGGATGACGCACATAACGGCGAGTTTGGGAAAGACTGTGGCGACTGTCATAAGGCCGCTGACTGGAAACCGGCTACCTTTGACCACAATCTTTCGGTTTTCAAACTGGAAGGCAAACACGCCGAAGCAAAATGCACGGATTGCCATATTAATAAGTTGTTTAAGGGTACCTCGTCTGCTTGTTTTTCGTGCCACCAAAAAGATGACGAGCATGTTGGAAAGTTTGGTCAGGATTGCAGCGCCTGTCATTCCACCCAGGCATGGGAACCTGCTACCTTTGACCACAATCTTTCGGCTTTCAAACTGGACGGTGCTCATACCAATGTGGTCTGCGAAAAATGCCACATCAACAGCGTGTTTAAGGGCACGCCCCAGGAATGTTCCGACTGCCATGTTGACCCAGCTTTTCATCAGGGTTTGTTCAAGGGCCAGGCCTGTTCAGCTTGCCATGACACGAATAAATGGTACCCGGCGAAATTTAACCTTGCGCACCCTGAGCCTACCGATGGGGGTGAAGCTGGTTCAGGAATCACTCATGGCCGGGCAACCTGCCGCGACTGTCACACCACCAATCTGATGGCGGCTACCTGTACCAACTGCCACGATAATAACAGTCCGGGTGACGGCGGCGATTAGCCTTGTCCTGCAATATTCCCATTTTAAATTGGCAGGAAAATATACTGAAGCCCAATGTTCTGATTGTCACATCAACAATGTGTTCAAAGGTACAGCTCAGGCATGTTCCATTTGCCATAACATGACCAGATGGTCACCCGCGCAATTTAACCTGGCGCATCCTGAACCAAACACAGGCGGTGAAGGTGGTAGAGGTATTAACCATGGGGGCGCTGGCTGCCGTGCTTGTCACACCAGCAGTTTGGTGTCTGCTGCCTGTACCAGTTGCCATGATAGTAACAACCCGGGTGAAGACGGTGGTGGTGGTGGAGACCACGATTAGCCAGTGGTCCATTAATTTTCTCGGAATCAGACAACCCAGGTGGCGAGAGTATAACCAGGACTAATGCCAGGTGATACAAAAAGACTTCCCTCGGATGATTCCCGGAGAAGTCTTTTTAGTAGTGACTACTGGCTTACTTGCCCAGTTTTTTCTTAAATGCTGCGGTTAGAAGTGGCAGGAAGGTGAACAAGTCGCCGACCACACCGTAACGCGCAAATGTAAAAATGGGCGCTTCAGAATCCTTGTTGATGGCGACGACTACTTTGGCGGTGCGGATGCCGACAATGTGCTGGATGGAGCCTGAAATGCCAGCCGCGATGTAGAGATCGGGAGAGACAACTTTGCCTGTCTGGCCAACCTGGTGAGAGTAAGGAATATAACCTCCGTCAACCGCCGCGCGCGAGGCGCCGATCGCGCCACCTAGCAGGGAGGCCAGTTCGCCAATAAGCGCAAAGCCTTTTTCAGCGGTCGCTTTTTCATCCAGTCCAAGGCTCGGATTGTTGGAAACGCCGCGCCCACCAGCTATGATGACACCAGCATCGTTGATACTGACACCGCTTTCACCGGCGGAATAACCTTCCACCGTGGTCAGCGCATTTGTCTGGGGGCTGACCTTTGTCAATGTCCCGCTGCGACCGGCGACCCGCGCCGGGCGTGGAAAGGCACGTCCGCGAAGGGTGATGAACTGGGGTCTGGCGTCGCAGGCAGTCTGTTCGAACAATTTGCCTTCGTAAATGGGGCGTGTGGCATTGATCAGCCCGTTGTTTTCTTCCAGCACGGTTACATCGATCAAGACGCCGCTGTTCAGATCGATGGCAGACATGGCAGCCATCTCGCGCGCGCGGAAAGTAGTCGGAAGCAGGATCAGGTCAGGGGTAGATGCGGATGCCAACGCTGTCAATGTGGATGCATACGTCTCGGCACGGAAATCTGCCAGAGCCGGGTCATCTGCCAGTAAGACTTCATCAGCGCCAAATTCAAACGCTGCCTGGGCCAGCGCTTCCACGCCGGAGCCAAATACGATGGCGCTGACAGCCCCAAAAGTCTTGCCCACACCAAGAGCTTCCCACGATGCCGAAACAGCTTCACCTTTAAAATGGTCAATATATACCCATGTTTTCATAGGACCTTCTCCGCCAGGATTCTTTCGACCAGGGTTTCGGCAATTTCTTCGGAACTGGTTCCGCTGATTATTTCGCAAGCCACGTCACGGCTGGGCGGGTTCATCAGTTGTGTGCGGCTGACCACCGACCGTGGGACGCCCAGACCCAGATCTGCCAGGGACCAGAGCGGGATAACTGCTTTGGAGGCCTTGCGAATGCCCATGAAGGATGGGTAGCGAGGTTCGCCGATGCTTTGGACAACACTGAGGACGGCGGGCAAGGTGGCACTGACGGTTTGCTTGCCTTCCTCGATGACTCGCTCGACCGTTATCCCGCGGCCATCGATTTTTATGGAGCCAGCCAGCGCCAACATTGGCCAGGCCAATACGCGCGCGGTTTGCGCAGTGGTCAGGCCGGTGGAAGTGTCAATTGTCTGGCGGCCAAAGATAACCATATCCACTTCCCCAATTTTTTGGATGGCAGCCGCCAACACTCGCGCGGCGGCCTGTGAGTCGATTAAAGCCAGGGCCGGGTCGGAGATAAGTATGGCGTTATCAGCGCCCATGGCAAGGGCATGTTTGAGGGCGTCCCGGGCGGTTTCTGCACCGATGCACAGGGCGGTTACTTCGCCGCCGAGAACTTCCTTTTGCAGGAGCCCGGCTTCGACGGCATACTCGTCAAAGGGGTTGATAACCAGGGGCGATTCGCCCCATGAGACCTGCCCGTTTTGGGCGGACACTTTGGCCTCAGAATCGGGCACTTGTTTGATACAGACAACGATTTTCAATTTGCTCCTCCTTTGCCTGACGGTTGTTTATCTGGCAGACCATGACTTAGCTTGAAAGATGTAGCCTTTTTATTATATCAAACCTACCGAACGGTAGGTAGGTTTTTGGTGTTTTCAATTGTTTCCAGCTTGTTTGCCGATTGAAAAAAAACGATCAAAATTGACAAATGCCCAAAGATGTGAACGAGAAGCCCGCCGGTGAGCAGGAAATAATCAAACTGAGTGATGAGCATGCCAGTCAGGCACCAAATAGTCACCAGATTGTTTTTTCGTTGCCAGCCTATCCACACTAGCATGGGCAGCAGAAAAAAGACATAATGGTGATACCATAAAATATTTGGTGATAAGATCATT
>CAZHWV010000005.1:35710-74127 GCA_964536185.1 uncultured Anaerolinea sp.
GAATAGAGCCTCGGGCCGACCACCGCGAAAGGTCTGCCAGCCAGAGAGCAGAATGATCATCAGCAGATATATGGTTATTCCAAATTGAACCATCCCGAGATTGGTTCCTAATCCATAGGCTAAAAGACGCGCAAACAATGCCTGGCTATTGGCGCCGACGGGGAAAATGACAGTTAATCCGCGGAATACATCTATGTAGCTGAGAAATGGCTGGAGTCCATAGCGCAGCGCGGCAAGCACAGCCAACCCGGCTAGCGAAAATACTGTCCAGCGCAAGACTTTGAAGTTTTTTGTCGCCAACAGATATGCCAGAAAGAACAGAGGTGTCATTTTTGTGACAATTGCCAGTGCCAATCCCAGGCCAGCCAACCAGGGCAAGGTTAACGCAAAGATAAACAACAACCCCAATCCAAACTGGGTAAGCATGTTGATTTGCCCGAGTTGAGCGGTGACCAGGAATGGAGCAAAGCTTAGCGATATGGCCAATAATAGGACTGACTTTTCAGGACTGAGGGAATATTGTTTGCAAACCTGGTAAACAAGCGTAGTTGCCATCAATATATCCAGCGCCGCGAAAAGCGCTCCCTGGGCAGTAATGCCAGGGATATGATTAAGTAAATCTATAAATAGCAGGGCGGGTGGTGGATAAAGATATGCTGGGCCAATTTCGCGGATAGCATACATATCACCACCGGAAAGGGACCGGGCTAAGGCCTGGCTGTAAAAGTTGTAATCCATAAAAACTGAGAGAGGAAAAGGCAAGGCTAATATTTGTTGAACGAGCGTATAAATTCCTCCGCTGATATAAATCACCAGAAATACTGCCACGAATGTATTCAGCCAGTGTGATTTTTTCACTGAGTTGGTCCTGTGAGTGAAGGGGTTGTGCCAATGAGGGAGAATTTTGTGATCTTGATTGGGCTATTTTTTTGATATTATATCAATCTACCCGGGATGGGTTTGACCAATCCACCTGCCTGGCGGCCAGTTCAGGCTTGCGAAGTAGACCTGGTTGGAGCATTGAGGAAAACATTACTTTCCCATAGGATTATGCCATGAATTCAAATGGACCGAATTATCGATCTGCCCTTAACGATTTTAACGAGCTGCGTTTGCAAGCTTCCATGCAGGAAGTCTTAGCCCGTTTGACTGGAAAATCTAACGAGTTGCTATCTTACGAGGAAGTGGCTCAGAAGCTGAAGCTAAATATTCGCACCGAACGCGGGGTGTTTGATATTCCATTAAATTCCATTGTGGGTAGTGTCGGGCGTTACAGCGACTTCACACGCAGTTTTTTACCCCTGATGGGTAATGAACAGGAGCGCGAGCGCTGGGCGCGAGTTAAGGCAGCCATTGATGATCCTTCTGGGGCTGGCTGGCCGCCGATCGATGTGTATAAGGTCGGTGAAGCTTATTTTGTGCTGGATGGTAATCATCGGGTATCTGTGGCCCGGCAGGAAGGCTTTACCCAAATCCAGGCTCATGTGATCGAAGTCAAAACTGATGTCCCTCTGACACCTGATGTTCAGCCGGATGACCTGATTGTCAAGGCCGAATATGCCAATTTTCTGGCTGAAACCGATTTCAAGAGCTTGCGAGCGGATGCCGACCTGAGTCTTAGCGCGCCTGGCCAGTACAAGCGTCTGATTGAACATATCGAAGTCCACCGTTATTTTATGGGGTTGGATTTTCAACGCGAAATTCCATACCCCGAAGCGTTAGCTCATTGGTACGATAATGTCTACCTGTCCATTGTTGAGCCACTGCGTGAGCGCGGACTGCTGCGTTGGTTCCCAGGACGAACAGAGACAGACCTCTACCTGTGGGTTTCGGATCATCGCGCAGCGTTGGAAAGCGAATTGGGCTGGTCTGTGCGCCCTGAGGCCGTGATGGTTGACCTGGCTGTCCAGGAAAACCCACAGGCGGAAAGCGACGTGTCAGCGACTGGGCAGTGGCGAATCGCCAAAATGGCTGATCGCTACACAGACAAATTTTTCCGGGATATCTTGGTGCCGCTGAGTGGTAAACCCGAAAGTTGGCGGGCGCTGGAGCAGGCGTTGATTCTTGCCAGTCATGAGTCGGCGGATTTGCATGGAATTCACATAGCCACTTCCAAGTCTAAAGAGGACCCTGAACAGGCGCTTGCCATCCAGGAGCATTTCAGCCAGCGCTGTGCAGAAGCCGGGGTGAATGGAAGCCTGGGGCTTGAAAGAGGGGAAGTTCCCGACCTGGTCTGCCAGCGCGCCTTGTTGACTGATTTAGTGGTTTTAAACACGGCCCATCCCCCTGCGCCCGGGCTTTCCAGCCTGGGTTCGGGTTTGCGTTCGATTATCTGGCGCTCTGCCCGCCCGATCCTGACTATCCCTGGTCAGGTTAGTCCAATGGATAAAGCCCTGGTCGCCTTTGATGGCAGCACCAAGGCGAAGGAGGCTATTTTTATCGCTGCCTACCTGGCTGAACGTTGGAATACTAGTTTAACAGTAATGACTCTTGCGGATGTCCCCAATCCGAATATTCAGAATTACGCGCGCGATTATTTGGCGCTGCACGAGATCAATGCCGATTACATCGTCGCGAGTGGCCCACAGGAAACATTTTTGAATATCATCAAAGAGCGCGATATCAATCTGGTGCTGATGGGTGGCTACAGCGGCAGTGCCTGGCAGGAGATCATCATCGGTAGCGCTGTGAATTTTTTGCTGCGCAATGCTGATTGTCCCCTGCTGATCTGCAGGTAGGCAGGTTTTGAGGCTTGCCTGCTTTGGCTTAAACCATGAAACTGATACGACTTGGGCTTACCAGCATCATCCGGATCTGCATGTGCGGCATCTGTGGCAGAAATGGATTGCTGATTTCTGCATCGTAGATGGAAAGCCAGCCGTTGTAGGCTACTTCCAGGTTGGTAGCCAGCGACGATGATGTGGCGATGCGGATGTGGCCTTTGACGGTAAAGGTTCCCATCAGGAGTGAAACTGGCTCCATCGAGCGGTTCTTTTCGTTTTCATCGTAATCCAGTGCGCCTGTTGTCGGAAGACCCAGGTGGAACCCGATCATTGTGGTCGTGGGGACGAAAATCTCTGTGTAGGTGAGTGGCTTGGGTGGACTGCCGCCAAAAAGCAGGATGCTTGGTTTTAGGATACGGATCAGGTTGGGCACGCCCTGGGTGCGCGGCCAGACATCAACACGCGTACTTTCTTTGGTTACCACTTCTCCGCGCACAAGCATGTTCAAAGTGTAAACCATGACCATGGTCGATTTTTCATCAGCTGCCAGATTTTCCATGCGAGCCACTCCTTGAGCTTGTTGATCATCGGAAATCGACGGAACTGTACTGATTATACAACAACCCTTCTCGCCCTCTTCATCCGCGTTTATACTAATTGGGTGACGAAACCTAAACGCTGGTCGATCCCCCCCGTACTTACCTCCCTGGCGCAAAACGAACTTGCCGCTTTTCCGCCAGTTTTGCGGCAGCTGCTTTATAACCGTGGTTATTATACAGATGCTTCCGCGCGTACTTTTTTGCGGGCAGAAGTTAATGCCGATACATCTCCTTTCCAAATGCTTGGTATGAATTCGGCGGTTGAGCGCATTCTTTATGCGCTTGACCACCAGGAACCAGTTGCTATTTATGGGGATTATGATGTTGACGGCGTCACTGCCACCGCATTGCTTGTCCAGACGTTGAAAGCCCTGGGTGTGCAAGCGCGCGGGTACATCCCCCATCGCTTTGATGAAGGCTACGGCCTAAATAATGAGGCTTTGACAACTCTTAAGCAGGATGGTGTCGGGCTGGTGATCACGGTGGACTGCGGTATTCGCTCTCCGGCGGAAGCTAAATTTGCGCGCGAGATTGGACTGGATCTGATCATCTCCGATCACCACCAACCAGCGGACTCTCTTCCGCTTGCCTTTGCGGTGATCAATCCCAAACAAGCTGGCGACCTGTACCCTGATAAGGATCTGGCTGGGGTGGGGATTGCTTATAAGCTGGCCCAGGCATTGGTGGAGCGTTTTACGCTTACCGGCCAGGTGACCGATTTCAAGCTGGAAATATTATTGGACCTTGTAGCCCTGGGTACTGTGGCGGATCTGGCTCCATTGACCGGCGAAAATCGCATGTTGGTGCGCAAGGGTCTGCGTTGTATTCGTGCCACTACCCGCCAGGGGCTTTTTGCGCTGGCGAATGTGGCTGAACTGGTAATCGCCAAAACGACGGCTACCAATATCGGTTTTGTGCTGGGGCCTCGTTTGAATGCCGCAGGTCGGTTGGATTCTGCACTGGCGGCTTTTGACTTGCTCAGTACGACAGACCTGATGCAGGCGGGTAAATTGGCCCAAAAGTTGGAGGCGCAGAACCGTGAACGCCAGGAGCTTACCCGCCAGATCCAAACTGATGCCGAAGTAATTGCGCTGGAAGGCAATCAGGCTGGGTATATTCTGTTTGCCGTACACCCCGATTTTAATGCTGGGGTGGTGGGCCTGGCGGCTTCGCGCCTGGCGGAAACCTATTATCGCCCGGCAATTGTCGGTCAGCAGAGCGATGAGACGACGCGCTGCTCCTGTCGTTCCATCCCGGAATTTCACATTACCAAAGCACTGGATGAGTGCGCTGATTTGCTCGTGCGGCATGGCGGGCATGCCGCAGCTGCAGGATTTACCGTCAAAAACGAAAACTTATTGGCTTTGCAGGATCGTTTGAGAGCAATTGCCATGCAGCAACTTTCGAGCCTTGATTTGCGACCAACACTGTCAGCAGATATGGAAGTGCCATTGGGCGAAATGAATGCGGATGTATTTAAGACTCTGGACTATCTCCAGCCGACAGGCTATGGCAATCCGGAACCAGTATTTGTAAGTCGCGATGTGCAAGTTAAGGCTTCGCGCACAGTCGGCTCGGACGGGAAACATATCAAAATGACGTTAACGGATGGCCGGATTACGTATGATGCCATCGGTTTCCGCCTCGGGCATTTACAGCAAAATATGCCCAAACGGGTGGATGTAATGTATACCTTTGAAAGCAATGAATTTAACGGGCGTACTTCCCTGCAGTTAAATCTCAAGGATGTGAAAGTGGCTGGGGAACTGGATGAGAGTTGACGTCCTGAGCGGAAATTAATCCATCCCAAGCAAGAACTGGGATTAATCCATCCCAAACAAGAACTGGGATTAATCCATAAATCGATATTTGAGCAGCGCCCAAACGGCTTCAAAAGCGTCCCATAAACCGATCTTTTTACCCTCGGCATATTCCCGTGGGTTGAATGTAATCGGCACATCATAGACCCGCACATGCCGCTTGAGAATTTTTGCGGTGAATTCGGGCTCGAAATCGAAGCGGTTGGCGCGCAATTTCATATTGGCCACAACCTCGCGGCGGAATACTTTGTAGCCGGTTTCCATGTCTGTGAGAATGTTATTGTAAAGGATGTTAGTCATCAGCGTGAGTAGCTTGTTAGCAACCATGTTCCAGAACAAGGTTGCGCGATGCGCTCCACCCAGAAAGCGCGAGCCATAAACCACATCGGCCAGGTTTTCTTCGATGGGTTTAAGCAAGTTGGGATACTCTCGCGGGTCATATTCAAGGTCGGCATCCTGGATGAGCATGACGTCGCCGCTGGCTGATTGAATCGCCGTGCGCAAGGCAGCGCCTTTGCCAGCATTTTTCTCGTGAAGAAAAATGCGTATGCCTTCCTGGCCATCATATTCGGCCAGAATTTCGCGCGTACCGTCTTTTGAGCCATCATCTACGATGACGATTTCGGTGGCAAGCCCGGTCGCCTGTACACGCCGGATGATCTCGCGGATGGTGTTCTTTTCGTTATAAACAGGGATAAGGATGGACAGTTTCATGCGCCGATTATAATGCCTGCAGCGTTTTTCGCGATGGATTACTTGGGCTTAGATTCGCTGACGCCTTGAAAATATCAGGTTGTTCTGCGCCTGGTATAGGCTTGATAAATTTGCGAATACAGGACGAGAGAAAGTCGTTATCGTGTTGGGGATTATAAACTTGACAACCTGTCTTTTTATACTATACTCCCGATAGGATAAATTGGAACGGTAGAAATTATGAAACTTACAGCCCGCAGTGAATATGCCCTTTTAGCGCTTGTATACCTTGCCCGGCACCCAATCGACGAGTATATTTCGATTGATACTATTGCAAGAGCCCAGGGCATCCCACCAAAATTTTTAGAGCAGTTAATGCTGGCGCTCAAGCGCGCGCATTTCCTGCGCAGCACCAAAGGCCAGCATGGAGGCTATGCACTGGCAAAGTCCCCGGATCAAATTAGCCTGGCTGAGGTCATCCGGCTTTTTGATGGCGCTTTGGCTCCGACAGAGTCGGTCAGTGAAAATTTCTATGAGTCAACGCCGATCGAGAAGGAAAAAAGCCTGACAGCGGTTTTTAAGGATATTCGCGATTATGTATCCAGTAAATTGGAAACAACCACCATTGCAGATGTGATGGGTTGATGTTTTTTAGCTTCACCAGGCCCTTCTCCTTCCGGAGATGGGCCTTTTTTTGAATGGATTGGGGGCCATTGCCAATAACAGAATAACACAGGCGAGTAGTAGGTGGTATTTAGCTCTTGACGTGCTAGTAAGCTTATAGTAATATGAAGTTATTATTAGTAGTAAGGTGGTGCTAATAAATTATAAAAGGAGTGCGTATGGGCGATTTAAATTTACAATCCAAAAAATTCCAAAAAGAACTCAACGCAGGTATTTCTTCGCTGGTTTTGCTCAATGTTTTGAGCAAAACCAGCGAACCCATGTATGGTTACCAGATTGCCAAACTACTGGAAGATAATACCCCGGACTTGCCTCTGATGAAACAGGGAACTTTATACCCCGTGCTGCGCTCATTAAATGAAAATGGATTACTGAGCAGCATGGTCGAGCCTTCCGTGTCAGGCCCTCCGCGCAGGTATTACTCCATTACAGCCGAAGGGTGCGAGACCCTAACCGCATGGATTGAAATCTGGAACCAGACGAAGAGTTTTGTAGACGTGATTTTGAAAGGATAAGAACATGATCAATACGATTGATGAATATCTGGAAGCCTTGAAAGTTGAATTGCAAGGAAGCGACCCCGCGCTGCTTCAAGATGCGCTGGCTGATGCGCGTGAGCATTTATCTGCTGCATTGGCTGCTGCGCGTGAGGGTAGGACTGATTTGAAAGAAACCGATGTTTTAACCGCCGTTGTAGATGAATATGGAACGCCTGAAGAAACGGCCGCCGCTTACAGGGTGGTGGAGCGGCGGACTACACCCATGCTGAAGCAAAGCGTGAAGCCGCGTTCATTTCTTGGTCGATTATTGGGTGTTTATGTTGATCCCCGTACCTGGGGGTCGCTTTTATTCATGTTTATCGCGTTTGTAACTGGCATTATCTATTTTTCCTGGGCGGTGACCGGGGTATCGCTGTCCATTTCGCTATTGATCCTGATTATTGGCCTGCCATTTGCAATTCTGTTCCTGCTTTCGGTACAGGGGCTGACGCTGCTCGAGGGTCGTCTTGTGGAAGGGCTCCTCGGAATTCGGATGCCACGCCGTCTCGCATTTGCCCAACCAGGATTGAATTGGAGGGAACGTTTGCGGGCGTTGTTAACCGATAGACACACCTGGTTTTCCTTGCTGTACATGTTATTACAGCTGCCACTGGGTGTTTTGTATTTCACCTTAAACACCACTCTCATCACTTTTTCAATCGCAATGATGGTTGCGCCTCTCGGGGAGCTGTTCTTAAAAAACTCAAATCTGATACTTGAGGCGCAGTGGTCTAATTTACCTGGATGGGCCTTGATTTTGCTTTCGCTCAGTGGTTTTCTTATCCTGACATTGACCATGCATCTTGCGCGCACTGTGGGTTGGCTGCACGGACGATACGCGAAGGCGATGTTGGTCAACTAACTGGACCATCCTGAAGATTTGGTTATTGAGTCAAAATACTTTTCCGAAAATAAAACAAAGTGACAGGAGCTTAATCAGCCAGATGTTGATACAGTACGGTGCTGAGATAGCGTTCACCGAAGGATGGGATGATCACTACGATCAGCTTTCCCGCGTTTTCAGGGCGTTTGGCTATCTGTAGGGCGGCCCAAGTTGCCGCACCAGAAGAGATTCCGACCAGCAAACCTTCTTCCTTTGCCATGCGGCGAGCAGTATTGAGCGAATCGTCATTGGTCACGCGAATGATTTCATCGTAAATCTTGGTGTTCAACACGGCTGGGACAAACCCTGCGCCAATACCCTGGATCGGGTGCGGGCCTTTTGCGCCGCCCGATAGGACTGGAGATGCGTCCGGTTCAACGGCGATGGCCTGGAAAGACGGTTTACGCGCCTTGAGCACTTCGCCTATGCCAGTGATCGTCCCTCCGGTGCCGATACCCGCTACGACAAAGTCAACTTTGCCATCGGTATCGCGCCAGATTTCCTCAGCAGTTGTTTTTCGGTGGATTTCAGGGTTGGCCGGATTCTTGAACTGCTGCGGAATGAAATATTTCTCCGGGTCAGAAGCAGCCAATTGTTCAGCGCGGCTGATGGCTCCGCCCATGCCCTCTGGACCGGGTGTCAGCACCAGTTCAGCGCCATAAGCGCGCAATAAAATTCGCCTTTCTTTCGACATGGTCTCAGGCATGAACAGGGTGATTTTGTAACCCTTGGCAGCGGCTACCATCGCCAGGGCGATACCAGTGTTGCCACTGGTTGGCTCAACGATGGTTTTATCTTTGGTGAGTATGCCTGCCTTCTCAGCGGAATCGATCATCGAAAAACCGATGCGGTCCTTGACGCTCTTGGCCGGGTTGAAAAACTCCAGCTTAGCGACTACATCCGCTACTGCCCCCTCTGTGACTCGGTTCAAACGCACCAGCGGGGTGTTGCCAATTAATTCAGTGACGTTTTGCGCAATTTTTGCCATATTATCCTCTTTTTTTGAATAACGACCTAGTTAGTCGTGTATGAAGGGTAAAAAAATTTGTGCCATTTCAAGCACAACAAAATTCCAAATTTAATTATATTCCATCGCCGCCGATCAGGGCTTCATCGAAGATTTCTTGTGGCAACACAGGTGACCCGGCAAAGGCTGCTGCCAGGCTCGTGTTATCCATCAACCTGGCGGTCATATTGCGCACATCTAGAAAAACACGGCGAAAGCGACAGTTTGCTTCCTGGCTGCAGAGTTCATAGTGGTTAACCGAAACGCAGTTGATCGGAGCCAATAAATTGTCAAAGTAGCGCACTATTTGCCCCATTCGGATGTCATCTGGCCTTTTGGAGAGCACATATCCGCCATTTTTGCCTGGCAGGCTGGTGACCCAGCCTTGGGATTTAAGATCGAGCATAATGTGTTCCAAAAAGCGCTTGGGTACCGCATTGCGTTTTGCCAGTTCGCGAATGGAAATCGGTTCCCTGCCAAAATACTCAACCAGGGTCATTAGCACTCGTAAAGCATAATCTGACTTTTTGGAAATTTTCATAGTTGTTTTGAATAATTTTATATACGACTTACTAAGTCGTTATTATGAGGCCTTTCTAGAAATTTGTCAAGGAATTTTTAAGTTTGTGTTTTTTAAGTTCGTGTTTGCCTTAGCAAACCGCAGGCTGGATATGAATGATCAGGAAAAACAATATCAAATCGAAATTTGCCATTGTTTGTTATCGGGGAAAATTGCCGGGGTGAAATGCTGGTCAAATGGAGTTATGAAAAAGATTTGAGCTGATTACGTAATGCGTGATGGGACATGCTATAATCTTTAATGGTTTCAATGTGCAAAGCAAGTCGAAACTGTAAGGGATAAGCTGGCTATTTTTGGAACTAAAGGCAGGCTTTTATGGTAGTAAAAACGATCGGTCCCCGCCCGGCTGCGCCATCAACCTCATCTTCCAGCCAAACCTTTATGCCCCCGCCAGTGACAAGGCTGGAGGAAACTGGCCTGGCGGCGCTGTGGCTGCAAGACCTGGCGCTCAAAATCCTATATTTTCAGGGGTACCTTTCTGGTTTTAAGGTGGCAGAAGAGATTGCCTTGCCTTTTGCCGGAGTTACCGACCAGATACTGGAGTCCCTCAAGCGAGAAAAACTGGTTGAAGTAAAGTCTTCTTCGATGGGTCTCGGCGAGGGGTCTTACCAGTATGCCATTACGGGTGCGGGGATTGACCGCGCGCGTGAGGCGCTCGAACGCAACCAATACGCCGGGCCTGCGCCGGTGCCGATTGAGACTTACAACGCTGCAATCCTTAAGCAAGGTATGCATCGGGTGGTGGTTACCCAGCGCCACATGCGCCAGTTACTTTCTCAATTGGTATTATCTAGCACCACCTTTGAACAGCTTGGCCCGGCGCTAAATTCGGGCACTTCCATTTTTCTGTATGGGCCTCCCGGAAATGGGAAGACCAGCGTGGCGCGAGCCTTTGGCAGTATGATCCTCCAGCAGGATATGTATATCCCATATGCGCTCTTCGTGGATGGCCAAGTCATCAAACTGTATGATTCGGTTAATCACCAGCTTGCCTCAGAAGAAGACTCGTCCGCTTCAGGAACAGATTCGCTGCGTTCAACTCAGAGGCGTGATCCGCGTTGGATCCATATCCGCCGTCCGTTCATTGTTGTCGGTGGAGAGTTGACCCTGGCGGGCTTAGACCTGGTTTTTAACGACACATCCAAGTTTTATGAGGCTCCCTTTCAGGTGAAGGCCAATGGCGGTATATTACTGATCGATGACTTCGGCCGCCAGCAAGTGCGCCCAAGGGATTTGCTTAATCGCTGGATTGTGCCATTGGAAAACCGTGTTGACTTCTTAACCCTGCATACCGGGCGCAAGATCGAAATCCCGTTTGATGTTTTGGTGGTATTTTCAACTAATCTGCCGCCGCGCGACCTGGTTGATGAAGCCTTCCTGCGTCGTTTGCGCCATAAAATCGAAATCGGGGATCCTTCCTACGAAGAATTTCGTCAGATTTTCCAGCGCGTAGCCGAAGCTAAGAAAGTGACATATAATGACCAGGGGCTTGCATATCTTCTGCAGGAATGGTATATCAAGCGCAATCGTAAGCTACGCGCCTCGCACCCCCGCGATCTATGTGACCAAATCATTGATATTGCACGTTATCGCGGTTTAGAGCCGGCCATGACGCGCGAATTGTTAGATTTGGCTGCACAATCCTACTTCGTCGAAATTTAACCGGTTCCCTTGATCAAACATTTTCCTGCCCCCATTATTTTTGCCCACCGCGGCGCTTCGGCGCATGCGCCCGAAAACACCCTGGCTGCTTTTGAACTGGCCGCAAAGCAGGGTGCGCCGGCCATCGAATTTGATGTGAAGTTAACATCCGATCACCAGGTGATCATCATCCATGACCAGACTTTGAATCGGACGACAAACGGTTCTGGCGCGGTTACAAAACAAACCCTGGCTGCATTACGCGACCTGGATGCGGGGTCTTGGAAGTCAGCTGAATTTCGCGGAGAGAAAATTCCCTTGCTGGATGAAGTTCTCGAGACGGTTGGAAAAAAGGTTCTCATGAACATTGAACTGACCAACTATGCCACACCGTTCGATGGACTTGTGACTGAAGTGGTTGCGCTGGTGAAGAAACACGGTTTGCAGGAACGGATTATTTTTTCTTCATTCTATTTCACCAACTTATTGACAGCCCATCGACTACTGCCAACTGTCCCCTGTGGCCAATTGATCCTGGAAGGCAACCAGGGTTGGATGCAGAGAACGACAGCCAGGTTCATGAATTTGGAGGCTGAGCACCCATACATCACTGACGTAACCACGGAGTTGGTCCAGCGTTTGCATGCCGGAGGGCGTCGTGTCCATGTTTGGACGGTAAATGAGCCGGCAGATATGCGCCGTCTGTGCGCTTGTGGTGTGGATGGCATTTTCACTGATGATCCTCTGATCGCTTTGGAAAACTTTAAATGATCAACATTGCCTTGTATTAGACAGATCCCTGAAAAATGTCATTGATCAATAGATTTTGTAAGTTGACTTTGGGCGGGCAAGGCTCTCATCCACAGCTTTCCGCGGGAAAGATTATTTTTGTACGCTTGTTGGGGGTGATGATCCTGATTTCCATATTGGCCGGTCTGGTTAGACCGGCGGCTGTGTTTGCCCAGGGGAGCGATCCTGCTGGTCAGCTTTTGGTTCGCTTGACGCCGGAAGAGAAAGTTGGGCAGTTGTTCCTGGTAAGTTTTACCGGCACAGATGTGAGCGAACAAACTCAAATTTACGATCTGATTGTCAATCAGCATGTCGGAGGGGTGGTGTTGGCAGCTGCCAATGATAATTTTGTTGCTGACGACTCTCCGCAGCAAGCTTATAACCTGATCACTGCGCTCCAGCAGGCAGAATCAAACAGCGCGGGAAGCCCGGCAGCGCAGATGTCTGCGCATGAATACATTCCACTTTTTGTGGGTATCTCGCAGGAAGGTGGCGGCGCGCCAAATGACCAGATATTGAGTGGGTTGACGCCCATTCCAGATCAGATGGCGATCGGTGCAACCTGGGATCGTGGTCTGGCCAAGCAGGCCGGAACAGTGATGGGGCGCGAACTTTCGGCGTTAGGTTTCAATCTTTTTCTTGGCCTTTCGCTAGATGTGTTGACCTTACCTGACCCGGCCGTTAGCACTGACATGACCACGCGGGTTTTCGGTGGCGATCCATATTGGGTTAGCGAGATGGCCCGTTCTTATATTGCTGGTCTGCATACGGGCTCCGATGGACGCATGGCAGTTATTGCGAAGCATTTTCCAGGCCGTGGTGGGTCTGATCGGCCTGCTGACCAGGAAATTCCCACCGTGCGCAGGTCCTTGGATGAGTTGAAGTCGATTGAGCTTGCGCCATTTTTTGCAGTGACCGGCGATGCGATTGACCCTGATATGTCTGCCGATGGCTTGCTGGTTTCACATATTCGTTATCAAGGGTTCCAGGGTAACATTCGCGCGACAACCCGCCCAATTAGCTTTGACCAACAGGCGCTCAGCCAAGTTTTGGCTTTACCTGCCCTGGTTGATTGGCGGCAGAATGGGGGCTTGATCGTTAGCGATAACCTGGGTACACAGGCGGTGCGTCGTTTTTATGATCCCGACTTCAAGAATTTCTCTGCGCGTCTGGTTGCCCGGGATGCGTTCCTGGCTGGAAATGATTTGCTTTACCTGGGAGAGATTGCTTCTTCTGACACCCCGGATGTTTACACAAGTGTAACCCGTACCCTCGAATTTTTCGCTCAGCGATACCGGGAAGACTCGGCCTTTGCGGGTCGAGTTGACGAGTCAGTCTTGCGGATACTGGGCACCAAGTTGCGTATTTATAATTCTTTCAATTGGCCGAATGTTAAGCCGCTCGGTTTCGATCCGGTCAATCCAGGTCCAGCCAACGAGCAGGTATTCACAATCGCGCGCCAATCGGCTACGCTTATCAGTCCATCCCTTGCTGATCTTGCAACCGTTTTGCCAGAGCCGCCCAACTTGTTTGATTACATTGTGTTCCTCACCGATGTGCGCACCGCCCGGCAGTGTTCGACCTGTCTCGATAAGCCCCTTTTATCCCAGGATGCCCTGCACAGTGTTGTGCAGAGGTTATATGGCCCATCAGCCAGTGGTCTGGTGACCCCCAGCCATCTTTCGTCTTTTTCGTTTGAGGATATCAATTTTTTATTGGATGACAATTCGCCGACGCCTGACCTGCTGAATGCCCTGGGACGCGCAAGCTGGATTGTCATTTCCACGCTGGATCTGCCAGATGGTTCTGCTCAGATGGCTACGCTGAGGCGTTTTCTCTCTGAAAAGCAGAGCTTGTTAAATAGCAAAAAGGTTATTTTATTTTCGTTTAGCGCTCCTTATTATCTCGATGCGACCGATATTTCGAAGCTAACAGCTTATTATGGCTTATATGCCAAATCTGACCCATTTGTGGATGTAGCTGCTCGCCTGCTCTTTCAGGAAATCTCATCCGCAGGGAACCTGCCGGTTTCGGTTTCAGGCATTGGCTATGACCTGATCTCTGCCACTACCCCGGACCCCAACCAAGTCATTTCTCTCAGGTTGGATCAGCCAAAAATAACCACGCCTGTGCCGGAACCCAGGCAGACTGTGGAGCCAACGTTGACTCCTGAGCCGACGATTGAGCCACTGTTCCGGGTTGGAGATACAATCTCATTGCGTACAGGTTTTATTATTGACCACAATCAGCGCCAGGTGCCGGATGGGACGCCCGTACGGTTCACTCTTTCTCAGGGAGAGAGCGGTCTCTTCCAACAGGTCGAGACGGTGACTAGTCAGGGAGTGGCGGTAGCTGCTTTTCGACTTGACCGGCCTGGATTGATCGAGATTCGGGCTATGAGCGAACCTGCGAAAACTTCGGATACCATCCAGCTTGACGTGACCAAGGAAGGCGCCACCATCATCATTATTACTCCAACAGCGAGCTTTGTGACCCTGGAACCAACTGCTACCTTGCCTGCGCCAACACCTACACCCACATCGACCCCTTCCCCTTTGGTGACGACAAAGGGTTATCCCACGTTTTTTGGTTGGCTGTTAGTATTTGTGGTCATGGCTGCCGGAATGGGGCTTACCTATTGGCTGGCGAGTCAGATAGTCGACTCGCGTTGGACGGTTCGCTGGGCGTTATTGGTGCTGGCGGGCGGATTGATTGCGTATAACTATTTAGCTTTGGGATTTCCGGGGGGGGATGTCTGGTTGGATGGACGCGGCTTGCCTGCGTTTCTACAGGCAGTGCTTACGGGTCAGGGAGTGGGCTTTGCGGTTGGCTGGTTTTGGCGATTAGCGGCCGAAAGTGGTGATCAGACTCAGCAGCAGTAGAACAGCCGCAATACCGAATAGAACACTCTCAGGTGGCGCAAGCAAAGTGTCCAGTGTACGTGTGCGCATCGGCCGTGACATGGGTCGCTGAGGTAGCTCTTTTGTTCCAAATAGATATTGACGGAAGGTTTCGATTGAATCAGGACGCAGGTCAGGGTGTAGTTCCATCGCCCAAAGGATGGCTTTTTCTGTACGCATGCTGATGGCCGAGTTGATGCGGTGGGGCGAAACCTGGTTTTCAGGGTGCAGAAAGCGCTGGCGCGCGTCGATGGGTGGCTGACAGGTTAGCAGGTGGTAAAGAGTCGCCCCAAAGGCATAGATATCCGAACGGACATCGGTGTGGTTTTCGGAACCGCCGTATTGTTCTAGTGGGGTATACAGTAAAGTACCTTGACCCTGTATGATCGTGATGGTTTCTTCATCCGGCGCGAGAACTTTCACAAGCCCGAAATCGACCAGCTTGAGCAGGCCGTCTGGTGTAATCTTCAGATTGGATGGTTTAATATCGCGGTGAACGATCGGTGGAGATTGGCGGTGCAGGTAGGTGAGTGCATCAGTGAGCTGGGAGACCCAATCTAGGACAATTCGTTCATTGATAAAGGTGTTGTGAGCCTTTGCCTCCAGGATAAGTGTCCGCAGGTCTTTGCCGGGGACAAAATCCATGACAAGATAGTCTTTCTCGCCTATCGAGAAAAAATCAGAAACTTTCGGCAGGTTGGGATGATCGAGGCGCGCAAGTACAGTGGCTTCGCGTAAAAATTGATCACGAGCCTCACGCAAAATTTTTTCAGGAAGGTTACGATCGTGTTCGACCTCCTTAAGCGCACATTTGCGTCCCTCAAGCCGCATATCATCTGCCTGATAGATGTTCCCCATACCACCTTGGCCGATGCGCTCTTGGATACGATAGCGTTCGCGGAGGACCTCCCCCGTTTTGAGCGGGATAGGCATTGAACTGTCTCCTTATTTTCTATACGCTCAATAAGAGCTGAATATAAAAATAATCAGTCTGCAGTAGCTCTCAAATCAGAGATACTTTGAGCGGCGATTTCTCATGCGCCCATAGTCTTGTGATGCAGTGACGATTTTCTAATAAATCGGGTCGAGCACGATTTTTAGGGATGCTGTGCGAGTAAAATTCGGCGTTTTTGCACAGAATGAAATTTTCTGCTATATTATAACGTAGAGGAGAGTATGCGCATGATTTTCTGAGCAAATCCGAAAATCATTGTATGATTGCGCATTCCCTCTCAACTGGTGGAGCTTTAAACATGACTGAAAAAGATGCCCCCATTCTTGTTGCGATTAATGGCCCTCTCAAAGGGGAACGTTGGTCGTTGGACCGGCCCCTCGTAATGGGCCGTGAGCCAGGTTGTGACGTGGTAATCCCAGATCGGCAGGTATCGCGTTTTCATGCGCGCCTGACCCCGGGATCCACCGGTATTGTGCTTGAAGACTTGGGTAGCAAAAATGGTACGCACATTAATGGCAATTTGCTTTCTGATCAGGTGGTTTTGCAAGATGGCGATACCCTGCAAATTGCGGCAGCCCAGGAGTTTCAATTCTTGAGTTCGGATGCGACGATGCCTTTAGATGCCGAAGCGCCAGTTCGCAGCGGCCGGTTAATGTTGGATATGCGCGCACGTCAGGTGTGGCTCAATCAAAAGCAAATGAACCCACCGCTTTCGGCGCAGCAGTTTCAATTGATCTGGGTTCTCTACCAGAATGTTGGCAAAGTGGTAACGCGCCAGGAACTGATTTCGGCAGTTTGGGGCGATGAGCAGTCAGCCGGGGTGACAGACCAGGCCTTGGATGCGCTTATTCGCCGTCTGCGTGATCGTTTGGCGGCGATGGATCCCGAGAATAGTTATATTGTTACTGTTCGTGGGCATGGCATGATGCTCAAAAACCCAAGCGCGGATTGATTTATGTTTACTTCCCCAAATTTTTCCGCATCGAACGCTTTAAGATCGCCCGGTAAACCTTTTCGAGGCGCTTGATAATTTCATCGGAATTGGGATCCTTGGTTCCCTGCTGCTCCACTTGTTGCATAAGGGAGGCGAGCATGCCGGTTAACTCCTCGGTGATTTCGCTCTCGTGCGCTTTCAGCGCATCTTCGAGCGCAGCATCATCTCCGGCGGCATCTACCAGCTCATTGACGAGTTCCAATTCCGGGGGGGTGCTGGCCTGCTGCAAAACTTCAACAATTTGCTGAAGTTTTTGCAGGCGCAAAACGTCATTTTTCTGCTGGGCTTCGCGTAACTTGGTTTCCAGAACTTGGACAACTGCTTCATTTTGGAAATTGGCGATATTCTGGGCAGTAGCCTGGGCTATGTCTGGCGCAGTCAGCAAGGCTTCGATCATCTTGTCAGCCTGCCTCATTTGCTCTTCGGTTGCCTTATCGATCTGGTTGGTAAAATCCAGTACCTTTTCGCGTAGTTCCTCGAGCTTCTTACGTTCATCCCCACTGGAGTGATCGATTTTCTCTGTTACGACTTGGAAGAAGGAGTAGTCCAAGCCGTTGCGGGTCAGGCTGACCAGTGCGCGCAGGCGGGCTTCGTTGGGAGCGGCGATAAAAATATCGATCAGCTTTTCACGGGTAAGTCCTTGACCCGCTTCCTGAAGCGTTTTGACGGCTTCTTCAAGTTCTCCCATCTGTGCCTGGAGCTTGCGACCATATTCAGAATTGGCGAGCAGCTCTTGTTGCAGGGCAGCCATGGCTTGCACATTTTGCTGCTGACCGGAGGCCGCAGCGGCTTCAGTTAAGCGATTAAAAAGGGCAAAAAAGGTTTCGTCAAGTTGCGCAGCTTCTTGCTTGATTAATTCGGTGCGTACTTCGGGAGATATTGCCTGCATGAGGCGTTGAATCAGGTTCAGGCGTTTCTGTTGCTCGTCGAGCATTTCTTTTGTGACGCCATCTTTTTCCAGAATTTTTTCGATCAAGGTCTGGAAGGTAAGGAAACTTTGCGGGCGGAGCAAGTAGCCTTTTCGTTTTTCGGCTGGTAGGCGGTTCATGACCTGGGTGATGAGCGGGCCGACGAGCCTCTCCTGTTCATTAACTGGCAGCCCTAATTCGGACGGGAAATATGTCAGCAGGAGTTCTTTGTCATTATCGTGATAGACAATCGGGGTGGACAGGGGCCCTTCGAATCCACAAGACGGGCAGTGGGCATAGTTCGAGACGCGTCCGATCAGGCGCTGTTTGGCGCCCGGATCCGCACTTACATCGAAAAGCTGTTCAATCTGGGCAGGGATCATCTGGCGGCAACGGGGACAGGCAATCTGAGTTTGGGGCATGGGCTTTTTGATTTCCAGTTTCTGAATTTTGATTTTTGATTTGCAGAATACGAAACATGCTATAGGCTTTCTTCACTCTGTTTCATATTGATTTTTTACACAAGTTGCTATTTTACCCTTAATAAGCTGCTCGCGGCAGAGAAAAGCAGATTCTTGCCCCCGAACCGTGTTGTGGGTCGATCCAGATCCGTCCACCATGAGCTTCGACGATTGCGCGCGCCAGGTACAGGCCCAGCCCCGCCCCCTTGGTCTTGCGTACTGCCGCATCGGCACGGTAGAAACGGTCGAAAATGTGTGGCATATCGTGCTGGTCGATGCCCGGGCCTTCGTCGCTGACTGTGATGATCACTTGCTCGGGACGAATGTCGCCGCTGATGCGGATGTCACCTTTGGGGGCGTATTTGATGGCATTGGAGATCAGATTCGTCAGTACCTGGTCGATACGAGTTTCGTCGGCCAGGATGATTGGAAAATTGGTAGGGAAGTCCACCACCAGCTTGTGTTTTTTTGTCTGGGTTTGGAATCGTTCGGCCAGGCGCATGGCCAGCGCAGGCAAGGAAAAATCTACCGGATTGAGGGTAAGCCCGCCTGCCTGCAAGCGCGATGCGTCCAGCAGGTCTTCAATCATGTGGGTCAGGCGGTCGGCTTCTTCCTCTATGACGGCCAGGCTGTCTTGAATGATATGTTTATCCCAACGGGCATCATCTCGCCGCAGGGTGGATGCGTAGCCTTTGATCAACGCGACAGGTGTTTTGAGTTCATGGCTGACGATAGAAATGAAAGTGGCTTTCATTTGATCGGCATTTCGAAAGTGGGTAATATCGCGAACAGTGACGATGATATTGCGTACCTGTCCATCTGGGGTGAGCAACGGGGCATACGTGATCCCCACCGGTACGTTGGGGGGTTCCGCGCGTTTGAGATCACCTTCCACATAAAGGTGCGCGTTTGTTGTTAGCGGCCAGCCATTGGCTTCGGCTTGTTCGAGAGTCAGCCCCTCAGGTTGGCGCACCCAGTTGATAACCTGGTCGTGATGTTTGCCGCGCACCTGCTCATCAGTTTGGCCGCAGATGCGTTCAAATGCATCGTTGACGCGCTCAATGCTATGATCGGCATTAAGGATGATGATGCCGTCGGCTGCGCTGTCAATCAGGGCATCCAGTCGTTGTTTTTCAATAATGATCTGGCTGTAGAGGCGGGCATTGAACACTGCAATCGCAGCCTGGTCGGCAAATGATTGCAGAAGCTGTTGGTCATTTGATGAAAAGAGATCGGTGTACGAACGAAAAATGAAAATTACGCCGATAACCTGTCCATGTGTGATCAGCGAAATGGCTGTGCCGTTGAGCAGACCCTGGCTGGCGGTATAAGCCAGGTCTTTCAGCATGCGGTTGAGTTCATCCACATCCAATGCGGCTGCGCTTTCCTCCGCCAGGAGGGGCTCCAGGTAACGTAGAAAAGCGGCCGGGATACCATGCGCCGCAGCCACCTTCCAGGAATTGGCATCTTTTAACGCGATCAAGCCAGCCTGGCCTGCCAGCATTTCGATTGAGATGCGTAAAATACGCTTCAACACTTTCTGCAGGTCAAGTTCCTGGGTGATGGCGCGGGTGATCTCGAGTAGGTAGTCGCGTTGTCGGACGCGGAAATCAGGAAGCATGAGGTTTAAAATTTGGGTTTGCCAGTAATTGATTTGAAACCGGAATTACACATCAGAATATATTTTATCACCGGGTTGTCTGGGGAGTGTTAGAACGTTGTTGGAAGATAGTTATCGCCCCAGGCTCTTTTTGCGAACGAATAGAAGCGGCTGAGCCTGGCCAACGCTGCTTTATAATAGGGCTAGAATCATTATCAGTCAAAGAGGTGGCTTGTGTTGGATGCAGAAGTGGAACAACATTGGGATGTGATCGTTGTTGGTGGCGGACCGGCGGGTTATTTTGCTGCTATTCGTTGTGCTGAAGCTGCCAGCCAGGCAGGAACACCTTTGAGGGTGCTGATCATTGAAAAGGCGCGCCGCTCTTTGGGTAAAGTTATTATTTCAGGGGGTGAACGTTGCAATGTGACCCATGCCTGCTTTGAACCAGCGCAATTGGTTACATATTATCCACGCGGTGGGGCAGCTCTGCGGGGTCCTTTCAGCCGTTTTCAGCCGCGTGATACTGTCACCTGGTTTGAGCAGCATGGTGTAGTGTTGAAAACAGAGCCCGATGGGCGCATGTTCCCGATGAGTGATTCATCAAAAACGATTGTTGACTGCCTGGAAGAAGCGGCGAGGCGGGCTGGCGTGGAGATCTGGAATCAGGCCACTCTATTGGATATTGAGCGCTGCTCACTGGCTGCTGGGCGGGTTGCCCGTTTTACTATCCGTCTGAGACGCGAAACCATCGAGCATGAGCAGGTTCTCACAGCTCATGCGGTCTTGTTTGCAACAGGCAGCGAGTCCTTCTGCCATGGCTTGATCCTGCGTTTAGGGCATTCGATCGTGCCGCCCGTGCCATCCCTGTTTACATTTCAAATTAGCGATGCACGGATTGACGAACTGGCCGGGTTATCCGTGCCAAATGCTGGCTTGCGCTTGGAACCCGAACTTGGCTCTGTCAAAGTCCCCATTGCGCTGCAGCAAGGCCCACTGCTGATTACTCACTGGGGGCTGAGTGGTCCAGCCGTGCTTAAGCTTTCTGCCTGGGGCGCGCGCTGGTTGTTCGAACGGGGTTATCATGCCGGCCTGGTTGTGAACTGGCTCCAGCCGCTTTCAACAGAAAAGGTCCTGGACGAACTGCGCCGGTGCAAAGAATTCCCTGGGAACAACCGAAAAAAGCCTGGCGCACATCCACTCTATGCGCAGATACCCATTCGTCTTTGGAAGCGCTTGACCGAGGCGGCAGGCATCACCGAGCTTCAAAATTGGGCTGACGTTTCCAAGCAATCTTTGCGCAGGCTGGCCGAAGAATTAACCTGCGGACGTTTTCAAATTGAGGGCAAGGGCATCTTTAAAGATGAATTTGTCACCTGCGGTGGCGTGGAGTTGGATGAGGTTGATTTTAAGAGTATGCAGAGCCGCATCGTTCCTGGTCTTTTTTTCGCAGGGGAAGTACTCGATATTGATGGTCTGACGGGTGGTTTCAATTTTCAAAACGCCTGGACGACGGGTTGGCTGGCTGGTGGAGCGCTTGCCAGCCAATCATAAGGCTGGCAAGCAGACAATAAAGACGCCGTTCTCAAAGGGAGAACGGCGTCTTTATTGTCTGCCTCGGATTCCTTGCGGGTGCAGATGCCGCGGTCATCAGTTTTAGCTTGCGAATTCCTTTTCAGCCAATCCGAGGGCTTCTTCGAAGACCAACAAACCTTCATCAACCTCGGATTTGCTTATGCTCAGCGGTGGGGCAATACGAATGACAGATTTGGCGCAGCCCAACAGGAGCAAACCGCGCTCGAAGGCTTTGTGCACCAGGCTGTCACGTAGTTTATCGGCTGGTTCTTTGCTTTCTTGATCCTTGACGAATTCTACGCCGATCATCATGCCTATACCGCGTACCTGGCCGATGGATGGATGGCGGGCGGCAATCTCTTGCAGGGCGTCGTTAGTATATTGCCCGACTTCGGCTGCATTTTTCATGTATTGTTTTTCGATCAGTTCAATGGTCTTGAGGGCAGCCGTACAGGAAAGCGGATTCCCTCCGTATGTGTTGCCGTGTGCGCCGCGGCCCCAATCCATCACCGAACGGCGAGCTACGCATGCGCCCAGAGGCATACCACTGGCAATGCCTTTGGCCGAAGTGAAAATATCCGGTTCCACAGCAAAGTTCTCAATCGCCCACCACTTGCCGGTGCGGCCCATGCCGCTTTGTACTTCGTCCGCCAAAAGTAGGATGCCATGTTTATCGCAAAGTTTGCGCAGGGCCGGGAAGAAGCCTGGGGGCGGGATGATATAACCGCCTTCACCCTGAATGGGCTCGACCAAGATACCTGCGACTTCATCGGCTGGCACGATCTGTTTGAAAATCTGCTCATCGATGTATCGAACCACCGTTTCACCGTAATCTTCGCCTGTTTTGCGCTCCAAGATTGGGCGATAAGGATTGGGAAAGGGCGCATGGACAACACCGTTCATCAATGGGTAAAATCCGCTGTGATACATGGCTTTGCTGGCTGTCATGGTGACAGCGCCCATGGTTCGGCCATGGAAAGCACCGGTGAAGCCGATGAAGTTGGTGCGCCCAGTATGATAGCGCGCTAATTTGAGGGCTGTTTCAACCGCTTCTGTCCCCGAGTTCGTCAGGAAGGATACAGCTGCTTCCTGCATGGGGGCAAGTTCATCCAGCTTTTCAGCCAGTTCGATCATTTTTGTGTGGTAAAAATCGGATGATATATGGATAAACTTCTCGGCCTGTTCCTGGATCGCTTTGACCACTTCTGGGTGGGCGTGACCAGTGGAATTAACCGCAATCCCGGCCATAAAATCCAGAAATTTATTCCCGTCGACATCCCAAACCCAAGAGCCTTTACCATAATCCATGGCAAACGGATAATCTCTTGGATACGAGGGCGAAATAACGGAAGAATCGCGCTCGACCAGCGCACGGGCTTTGGGCCCTGGTAGATTCATTGGTTCCATCGGTACTCCTTTTGGTTTGTAGAGAAAGATCAATTGATAGACGGGGATATCGCAATGAAGGGGTCGTCAAAACAAAACTATGGCATTACCCCGTACGCGGAACAGGGAGGATGTTTCCCTGCAGCCGGAATTAAGGCCAGGTGATTGTTCATTGAACAGTCGTCAGTTGTCGGGTAAAAGACCCAAGGCCAGGGCACCCATTAAACCGGCGTCGTCGCCTAAAGCAGCGTGCACGATCGACAGGTCTTGCAGGTAGGAACTGTCCATTACATGCTCTTGCAGCGATTTTTTGACTGGCTCAAGTAAAAAAATCCCACTAAAGGAAACCCCACCACCGAAGATCACCACGGATGGGTTGAACAAGTGTAAAAAGGAGGCCAGAGCTTCCCCAATATAAGTCCCTGCGCGAGCCAGGGCATGAATGGCAAGCGCATCACCTTGTTTGGCCGCTTCCGAGATATCGCGCGCCGTAAGTTTTTTCTTTTCCTTGAGGCTGGAGGCGACTCCGTCCGCAATTTGTGCTTGCACGTAGGCGGCAATTGCTGGGCCGGAAGCCAGCGCCTCCAGGTGGCCTCGCTGGCCACAACCGCATAGCGGGCCATCCGGCACTACCGTAACATGGCCAATTTCTGTTGCTAGCCCACGGGTGCCAAGCAAAAGACGACCATCGTTAATCACGCCTCCACCAATACCGGTACTGATAGTCAGGTAAAGTATGTGATGGTGACCCTGGCCCGCGCCAAAACGCCACTCGCCAAGGGCTGCCAGGTTGGCATCGTTACCAATCTTGACTTGCACCCCGAAACGTTTTGCCAGCTCAGGCCCAATTGGGAAATTTTCCCAACCAGGGATGTTTGGCGCGGAGAAAATCACTCCAGTTTCTGGGTTCTGAGGCCCGGGCGACGCTACAACGATCTTTTCCACGGATTCATGTTCCGGCCAGACGGATTGGATCAGGGTACACATGCGTTCAAAAGCAATACCTTCGCCGCGGGTAGGTGTACGGCGAATATCAACCGGTTCAAGACTACCCCTCCGGTATGCTGCAGCACGGATTTGAGTCCCCCCAAGGTCGACAGCAATGATAATGGACATGCTTATTATTATATCCCAAAGCCCTTTTCTGCAAATGTGACGAAACGCACTATTTGATGGGATGTTTGGCGTTGACGGATGGTTTCAACACTGCTATCATCACTTTTATGAAGCGACCCCCAAACTGGATCAACTCATTTCAACGTGAAGCCTTGGGCGTGCT
This sequence comes from uncultured Anaerolinea sp., assembly GCA_964536185.1. Taxonomy (GTDB): domain Bacteria; phylum Chloroflexota; class Anaerolineae; order Anaerolineales; family Villigracilaceae; genus UBA5195. The sequence goes on from CAZHWV010000005.1 coordinate 59,723, forward strand.
TCGCTGGCTTGCTCCCGGATTGGGCGTAAAGCGCTGGTTTGGACTTCTGTTGGCTGGGATAACCTTGCTCGGAGTGGGTCTAGCGTATTATTTATTAGATTTTTATCGGACAACCTCGGGAGAAAACATCCTTCCAGTGTTGGACGTAATGAGCCTGCGATTTTTCCCACGTCCGGTGAGAGTGGTCATTTTTCTCTGCCTGGGCCTGGGCCTGGTGACCTGGGGACTTTGGGGGGTAAACCGCGCTTTGCTTAATCCTTTCCTGCGCAAGGATCGCCGCCTGGTAGATCAAATTGCCGATTTTCGCCGCAGGGAACGCGGTTCGCGCATCGTAGTGATGGGTGGCGGGCATGGTATGGCTACCCTGTTGCGCGGGATTAAGAACTACTCCTATAACATTACGGCCATTGTTACGGTGGCTGATGATGGCGGTTCGTCTGGAAAATTGCGCCAGAGCCTGGGCATTTTGCCACCAGGCGACATTCGCAACTGCCTGGCAGCGCTTTCCAATGACGAAGCTTTGCTGGCACAATTGTTCCAATATCGTTTTAATGACGATTCCGGGTTGGGCGGGCATTCTTTTGGCAACCTGTTTATTTCGGCGTTAGCAGATGTGACCGGTAGCTTTGAAGAGGCTGTGGCTGAATCGGGGCGGGTACTTTCTATTCATGGCCGGGTGCTCCCGGCTACTCTGCATGATGTTAAACTTGTTGCTGATGTGCAAATCCCAAATACTGTGAACCAGGTTCGGATAACAGGGGAAAGCAGCATCCCTGAGGTGCCAGGGCGCGTTCGCCGTGTTTACCTTGAGCCGAATAACCCGCCTGCCTTCCCGCCTGTCATTCAGGCGATCCTGGCGGCGGATATGGTGGTGATCGGACCAGGGAGTCTCTATACCAGTATTTTGCCAAACTTGCTTGTGCCTGACCTGCTGGCAGCGCTACGCTCCAGTAGAGCCTTGAAAATTTACGTGGTCAACATTGCCACTCAGCCTGGAGAAACCAGCGATTATGGCGTGGGTGATCATATTTTTGCTTTGGATGAGCACATTGGCGGCAGCTTGTTTGATGTTATCGTTTGTAACAATCGCTATGAAGGGGTGTTACCTGTTGGGGCGGAATGGACGATTATTGATGAACGTTCTGCCAAGTATCCAGTTTATGGCAACGATCTACTAGATATTGAAAATCCCTGGCGGCATGACTCTGATAAGCTAGCCAAAACGCTGATGGATATTTTGTATGAGCGTACCGGCCCGCTAAGTGACTAAATTTGATTTTATGAGTGAAAGCACATGGAAGAAAATCGAAAGAAAACGATTATTCGGACAATTCTCGCTGTTGTGATTTTGATGGCCTGTGGAGGGATCGGATACGTTAATCGTGGCCGACAAGATTTATCTGTAGCAACAACAAAGGAAAGTGTTTTGCTGGATGAGAGCCCATACGCAAAAGACCTGGGGTATTGTTCGGAGGATGTCCGACTCTGTGTGGTTGCATTTGGCTTTGACAATGCAAATAATACGCTGATAGTGATTAAAAATTATGACCCATCAATTTCTGAGCTGTATGCGGTAACCAAACCAGCAGACCCAGGGAGTATTTATGCGTGCCAGAGAGTAAAATTTTCTACGGAAATATTTTATTGCCTGGGCACTCAAATTCCAAACCTTACGAGCGTTACATTGGAAATCTACAAAAAGCCGGGTGACAGATTGGTGGCAAGCGGTGATATTTTTGTGCAATATCCAGCAACCCCTGTCGCAACGGCTACACAAACACAAGAGGCTACTTTTACGCCAACTTTAACTGCATTGTCGACCAGGATAACTGAGACTCTTACTATCACCCCCGCCTACCCGTAAAGATTTCTTTTCGATGGATATTTTTCTAAATAGCTTGCTGGTACTATCCAAGGAATGGCAAAGTATCCTCAGCCTGCTGAGTTTATTTCTATTGGGGGGTGGAGTAGCGTTTCTGTATTTCAAAATTATTTTTGGCGGTCAATTTACCATCGGTGAATATCTTGTGCTGGGCATAGGGGGGGCGTTGCTGCCTGTGTTGTTGGCGATAATACTGGCAAGCTTGTTGGATTTTATCCTGGGCGTCAAAATTAACATTTTTTGGATTTGTCTGATTTTTTTTTGCGCTTGCTTTTTGGTAAATTTCTGGTCTGGAGGATGGGGAGCACAGGCACAAAGTTCAAAAATTTTTGCTTTGATCCTGATCATTATCGGGATTTTTTCAGTGTTTATCCGCCTGGCTTTTATTTCAGGGTTACTTGTCCCTCTTTATTTCGACTCAGCTATGCATTATTCAATTATCCAGGGTTTGATCACAAATCTTGAAACATCCACGCTGCCAAGTTTTGGCTCATTTGTGGGGGGGTATTATCACCTGGGGTTTCACGTTCTGGTTGCTGGGATAAGCCTGGCGTTGCAAGTCGATGCGCGAGATGCCATCCTTTTTTTTGGGCAAATCGTCCTCGCTGTACTGCCTTTGCCAGTGTTTTTTATCATCAAACAGGAGACAACACTGGATACACCCGCGATATTTGCAACCTTGTTGGCCGGGTGGGGCTGGTATATGCCGGCGCACGCCGTTGACTGGGGGAAATACCCGGCTTTGACCAGTATTCTGATCTTTGAATTCGTTTTGTGCGTTGTAATTCTGGCGCTCAAAGCTCCCAAAAACCACCGCTGGATGCTGATCGGCTTATCCGGATTAAGTATACTGGTTTCAACCTTTATTCATACCCGGTCATTGGTTTTAATCATCATTATGCTTGCCAGTTGGCTTATCGCCATTGGTTGGTACAGGCTGCCCCGCCTTATTCGAAACCTGCTATTTGTTCTGATCAGCGTCGGTCTGGCAACGCTTGTCATGATTATTCAATCAAAACCTGTTTTGAGGCTTGCGCTTGATCCCTATCAAGGCCAAGGTATTTGGATCACGCTTGTCGTGCTGTCCTTGTCACCTTTTGCTCTGAAAAAATATCCCCAAGCAGCATTTTCCTGCATTCTGGCAATTTTTATTCTATCTGGTAGTCTATTTATTTCTGTAACCAGTTTGTTGCCTGTATACGAGGCCCAGACTTTGCTAGATAGGCCTCTCGTCGAAAGTGTCTTATTTCTTCCCTTGGCGCTTTTGGGCGGATTAGGTTACGCGGGACTGCTCAGGTCCTTGAAGGGCATGGGGCTTGGGCAAGTTGCGGGCGAAAGTAGGGCAAACGTATTAATCATGCTGTTCCTTTTCGGAGGGTTTTTCGTTAATTTAACCCAATATAATTTTTACCCTTCCGAGTGCTGCAAACTCTTTGGAGAACAGGATGCGGTTGCGTTTGACTGGATGGACAGAAACTTACCACCCAATGTGAGTATACTGACCGCGGCATTCGAAGCGGTTGTGTTCGAGTCAAACCAGCCTGCAGGTTATGCAGGTTCTGATGCGGGAATTTGGATTTTGCCGTTAATTCGGCGGAACGTTTTATCTGTGCCCTATCAAACCGACTTTAGCACCCAGGGCGCTCTGGATGAGATTTGCACGGGGGCGGCCAGATATGTCTATGCGGGCGAGACAGCCCAAAGTTTCAATAATAAACAGTTTGACGAAAGACCTGAATGGTTTGAAAGAATTTATTCCCTGTCAAAAATCCGGGTTTACAAGGTTATTGGCTGTCCTTAGCCTTCTCGTTTTCGAGCCCTTGTAAACGGTAGCAAAAGGATAATCCAACAAAAAATAACTTTGTAAATGCAAGCCGACCAGGCTATATGATGATAAAATTGCCAGGCGGTATCTTTGCGCACTCTGATTTTTCATAAAAAAGCAGCGAAAATCAAGTTGATGTGGTAAAATATCCAATTGTGTAAAAAATCACAATCTAACCCAAGGAGGTCTACAATGACAATTAAAGTTGGAATTAACGGTTTTGGCCGCATTGGCCGTCAGGTTCTAAAGGCAATCCGCGATCGGTACCCTGATGAACTAGAAGTAGTTGCGTTTAATGACATCGGCGATGTTCCCACCATGGCCCATTTGCTCAAATATGACTCGAACTATGGCCGCTTTGATGGGACGGTGGAAATTGCTGGTGATGCGCTCATTATTGATGGCAAGACCGTGAAGGTGTTCAAGGAAACTGACCCGGCCAACATCCCCTGGGGCAGTTTGGGCATCGATATTGTGATCGAGTCCACCGGAATTTTCACTGTCAAGTCAGATGGCGTCAACAAGAAGGGCAAAGCCGTCAAGGGCGCTGAGAATCATATCACCAAGGGTGGCGCGAAGAAGGTCATCATTTCATCCCCTGCCGAAGGCGAAGACTTGACCATTGTCTTAGGCGTTAACGAAGAGAAGTATGACCCGAAGACTCACCACGTCGTTTCGAATGCATCCTGCACCACGAATTGCCTCGCGCCGGCTGCCAAGGTTGTTCATGACAAATGGCAAATCAAGCGCGCCTTCATGACCACAGTCCACTCCTACACTAACGATCAGAAGATTCTTGACTTGCCTCATTCAGATTTGCGCCGCGCCCGCGCCGCTGGGGTGAGCATCATCCCGACTACTACCGGCGCTGCGAAGGCGATTTCGTTGGTGATACCTGACTTGAAGGGTAAGTTCGATGGTTACGCCTTGCGCGTTCCGACGCCCACCGTTTCTGTAGTCGATTTTACTGCCGAGCTTGGCGCTGAGACGACGACCGAAGAATTACGCCAGGCCTTCCGCGATGCAGCCAAGCTGCCGCGCTTCAAGGGTATTCTGGCTGCTGTGGATGAACCGCTGGTCTCCATCGACTTCAAGGGTGATGAACACTCTTCATCGGTTGACCTGCCTTTTACCTCGGTCTTGGGCAAGGATAAGAGCAACTTTATCAAAGTTGTCACCTGGTACGATAACGAATGGGGCTATTCCTGCCGCACCGCTGACCTGGCGGCGCTGATGGCGAAGAGCCTGTAACCAGTAAACCAGCAAATTGGTAGATCGCGAGGTCTACCAATTTGCTTTTTCCAGTATGTATCGAGGAAATTATGGATAAGAAAACTGTAAAAGATATCGATCTCAAGGGCAAACGTGTCATCATGCGCGTCGATTTTAACGTCCCGATGGATAAGGGCGTTGTAACCGATGACAAGCGGATTAAGGCTGCTTTGCCAACCATCAAGTATGTGCTTGAGCAGGGCGCTTCGTTGATGTTGATGAGCCACCTTGGCCGCCCAAAGGGTGGCCCCGACCCCGAGTTCAGCCTGAAGGCCGCCGCCGATGTACTGGCTGGTCACCTTGGCAAACCGGTTGTCATGGCTCCCGACTGCATTGGTCCGGAAGTGGAAAAAATGGCTGCCGCTCTCAATCCAGGCGACGTACTGATGCTCGAAAATACTCGCTTTCATCCGGGTGAAGAGAAAAACGATCTGGATCTGGCCAAGAAAATGGCGGCGTTGGGTGATGTATACGTCAATGACGCTTTTGGTTCGGCGCATCGTGCGCACTCATCCACGGAGGGTATTGCCCGCTTTCTGCCGGCTGTCTCCGGTTTCCTGATGGAACAAGAGCTGGAATACCTTGGGCGCGCGGTTGCTAACCCCGAACATCCTTACATTGCTATTTTGGGCGGCGCGAAAATCAGTGATAAGATCCTGGTGGTCGAAACACTGCTTTCCAAGTGCGATAAGCTTATCATCGGCGGCGGAATGGCGAACACTTTCTTGGCGGCCAAAGGCCTGAACATGCAGGACAGTCTGGTCGAGGCGGCATCGGTAGAGACTGCCAAGGCTATTCTGTCACGTGTGGCTAGCAAGCTTGTTCTGCCTGTGGATGCTGTTGTCGCTGATAAATTTGATGCTGAAGCCAACAGCCAGGTTGTGGCTGTAGATAACATCCCTGCTGGCTGGCGTATGTTGGATGTTGGCCCGAAGACGCTTGAGCTTTATAAACAGATATTGGCAGGCGCAAAGCTGATTGTCTGGAATGGGCCGGTGGGCGTCTTTGAGTTCCCCAAATTTGCCGAGGGCACCTTCGCGTTGGCGAAAATGCTGGCCGAATCTGGGGCAACCACGGTTATCGGCGGCGGCGACAGTGCCAGCGCGGTTAAGAAGGCGGGCGTGGCCAAGCAGATGACGCACGTCTCCACTGGCGGCGGCGCTTCGTTGGAATTCCTGGAGGGTAAGGAACTCCCTGGCGTGGCGGCTTTGAACAGCAAATAGCTTTTTATTTTGCAGGGTGGAGGCTCATCTCCGCCCTGCTTTTTTTTAGGCAGGCGTTATGGAATTATTCGAATTTCCAAAGAATAAACCGCTCGCGTGGATTGCCATTGCTTTTTTGATCCTTTTGTTCTGTTGTTGTTGTCTCATTGTCACTTTGGCTATCCTTGGCCCAGTGATAAGTTCGAATCAATATGGACTGGGAATACCCACCTGTGCTTGAAGTCTATGGCTACCAACCGCTGGCTGCAAAATACTCGGTTAGGAAGGCAGCGCGTTCTTCGATTGTCATCGGGCGCGGTTTGGAATAGTCCTCCAATGTGGCGGTTAGCAGCTCTGTGCTAATAAGCTTGCCAGCGTAAAAGACATGTCGGTCCAGAAATCCGTGGCGGATATTTGTCGTGCTCTGGCCATTGGTATAGTTATACTCCATCTGGTCAAAAAACAGGTTGCCTAGTCCGTAGTGGATAAAAACACCCTCGTGGAATTCAAATGCTTGCGCATAATGCGCCTGTGAGCCGCTGACCACATCCGCTCCGGCTCGCGCTAGCATCCGAAAGTCATCCAGTTGCAACGGCCGTGGTTCGGGGGAGTAGTATTCATAGTGCTGTAAAGTGACGATTACCACAGCTCCGGATGACTTCTGGCGTTTAATTTCGTCCACCAGCCAGCCATAATCGCCACAGCGCGCTGCGCCAGGACCAGTGGCTGTGGCCCAGGCGAAGTCAGGTCCTGGCGTGTTGCATCCCAGAAAGGCAAACTTCACCCCGTCGCGTTCCAGGATGGCTGGCTGCTGCGCAGCGACCAAGTTTGCGCCTCCGGCAAAAACCGGCCAGCCGCGTTGGCGGTATAAATCCAGGGTATAGAGCAGTGCGTCTCCGCCCCAGTCATTCACATGGTTGCCGCTTAGTTCGATCACATCCGCACCAATATTGTCGAGCAGTCCGATATTTTCTACTGCGCTGCAAAAGCGCAAATGACCATCATACGGGTCAGGCGCGGGGCAATCTGGGGTGAAGGCGACTTCGTTGCTGATGTGCAATATATCTGCGGCGCGCAGCCAGTCGCCAATGTCGCGGGCCGGATATTCAACCCCGTTCTGCTGCATTTTAAAGGAAATTGCGCGTACCAACGCAGTCGTGCCTGTCATCAGCACCGTAGCCAGTTTTGCTGGGTCGCGGTTGCCGGCAGGTAGCCGGAAAACTGCGGGTTGCAGTGTAAACACTATTTTTAATGGGTAGTCCACAGCTGCAAATTCCTTGTGGATTGGTGAGCGGCCGTCGATCGCTATCACTTTCATTTCGGGGTCAAGTGCTTCGAATGGAACAATGCCCAACAATCCACGTTCCTGCCACAGGTTTGCTTTCAGAATTTCGGCAGGGACGAGCTTGAGCCTCCCATTTGCCTGGCTCCCAAAGATTTTCTGCATAGCTGCGTAGGTCGCAGCCGTCATAACCAGTCCTGGGCCGCTGCCAGACCAATAATCTTGTAATTCCGCCAGCGTGACGCCATCGCGGACGGTGTGAAAAGCTGCCACGAGCGCATAAATCCAGGTGGAAGCTCCCTGGTTGGGTTGGAGATCAGCCATGCCAAGCCGAATGTCAGCGCTTTCTTGTGTTAAGGCTTGAGTGAAACCCAGTTGAGCGAGTGCGCCGCGAAGCGTTTCTGGAGCAGCTGGGTCGATCCACAACCTGGACGGTTCTGCCGGATCCGGAGCTGGTCCTGGTTGGAAAGGAGTTATCGTAGCTTCGGCTGTTGCCAATTTTATGGAGACGGAACTGGCTGAGGGTGTTGTGCAGGCGCTCAACAGAACCAGAATTAATAAAAATACTCGAGCCAGGTGCAAATTGGTCATATCCCGAGCAGCCTCTCGTAAAACACCGGTGAATACCGCGCGACTATTTTAGGATTACTTCGCCGAAGGCAAAGTCCTCTACTGCCGAAGCATCGATCATTACCCCCAGGCCTGGGCCGGTGGGGACGCTGATGGTGCTGCCGGGGTTGAGCTTAAAGCGCTCATAGGTCACGTCGCGGGTGTAGTAGCGGTCGGAGGCCGATATATCGCCAGGCAGGCTGAAGCCTGGGAGCGATGCAAGCGCCAGGTTGGAGGCGCGGCCAATTCCGGTTTCCAGCATTCCTCCGCACCAGACGGGCAGCCCGGCCTGCTGGCAGAGGTCGTGAATTTCGACCGCCTGGCTCAGTCCGCCCACCCGTCCGGGTTTGATATTGATAATTCGGCAGGCTTCCATTTCAATCGCATAGCGCGCATGCCGTGGAGAAATAATGCTTTCATCTAAGCAAATCGAGGTGTGCAATTGTTTTTGGAGTAAGCGATGGTCCCAAATATCGTCCTCAGAGAGTGGCTGTTCAATCAACAACAGATTCAAGTCGTCGAGCGGTTTTAGCACCTGTACAGTTTCAAGTCGATAGGCTGAGTTGGCATCGACTTGGAGTTTGATGTTTGGGTGAGCATGCCGGATGGCCTGGGCTTCGCTCACGTCGCGCCCAGGTTTGATCTTGATCTTAATCCGCCGGTAGCCATTGGAGATATAGCCATCCACGACTTTTACCAGGTCAGTGGTCGTGTCTTGCAGGCCAACTGAAACACCTACGTCCACATTGTCTTTGACTCCCCCGAGCATTTCCTTGAGAGATTTTCCATCGCGTTTGCCGAGCAAATCCCAAATTGCCATTTCCACACCTGCCTTGGCAAGGTGATGCCCGCGGATCTGGCTGACGCGGCGCTGGAAATCGGTCGCATCCGGCACTTTTTGCCCGACCAGCAATGGAAGCACAAAATCCCTGAGAATATGCATCACAGTACCGGTGGTTTCATATGAATAACCTGGATCGCGGTCGGCGGCACATTCCCCCCAACCTACCAGCCCCTCGGCCTCCAATTTGACCAACACGCACTCGCGGTCATGGATGCGGCCAAAGGATGTCTCGAAATGCGAAACGAGAGGCATTCTAATTGGATATAGGCTGATCTTTGAAATTTTCATGATCCGGGTCCTTGTAGTGCGCAAACAGAAGGTAATGAGCAGGCGAGTGATGGGTTGGCACAAGATTATTCCAAGTTTACGGTTCGGTTTCTCGTTTCATGCCTGGGGCGGGGGTGCTGCAGTAAGGGCAGATATTCCAAGGCAGTTCCATCAACTTGCCACAGTGTAAGCAGCTCTTCATAAGTTTTGTGTGACAGTTTGGGCAAACCTGCCAGTCGTCGCGTACCCGTCGTTCGCACCCGGGGCAAACAGATTGGTCTTCGATGGAGGCCAACAGGGCTTCCTCCTCCAGGGTACGCTGGTAGTCTTCTTCGAGTGTGTTGGCGGGGCGCAGGATCAGGTAGACCAGCATGCCGGGCAAATTGAGCGCAGCCACTACCAGCACGGCAAGAACCTGGGAGAGTTGGTCGCGAGCGCGATTGCGGATGTCGCGCCAGGTCCATATTACCAGCGCCAGCCACAGCGCAGCCAAAAAAGCACCGCCAAAGGCTACAAAGATCAGGATGATACTGCTAATAAAGGTTGGATCAATGGTCATAATATTGTTCTCCAGGTCTGTGCGGCAAGCGTTGCCAAACACTTACCGCAAACGCCTGAAATCGCCATCTCGAATTGTAACCCCACTCGCATCCAGGTGTTCGAGCAGGGCAAGCGCAAATTTTCGACTGGTAACAAACATGTCTCGTACTTCGGCCGCTGTAACCTGGCCGTTTTGAGCAATAAGCTCGCGCACCCTGACCGTCATTTGCTCATAATCGGCGCGGCGAAAGGCTACTTCGGGGGAAACCAGTGTCACTTCACCCAACTCCACCAGGGCGGCAAAAACATCTTCTCCAGCTTCAGCTTGACATTCCCGGATGGATGGGGGGGCAAAGGGCGCTGCTGAAAATTTTTTAAGCAGGCCAGAGGCCTTGGCCTCTTGGACTGAAGAAAAGCGGATGGAGTGCTCGGGCGACGCTATCCAGGCGCCACCGTCTTGTAGGTCCAGACGTTTGATGGCTGCATTGAACAGACGTGGCGTTAGTTTCAGCCGGCTTTTCAGTTCCTCGCGCGGCATACCGCGCTTGAGCGGCCAGGTTTTGTGGAAAGCTGCCAGGGTCGTCAGAATATTATCTCTCAATATGGCCCAGTGTGAAACAGGCATGATCAGTTCTTCGCTCTGCTGCTTAAGAGATATGAGAGCATAGCCAGGAGTTGGGAAATTTTGCGCATTGGAGCATGGAATTGGGCTTTGTCTCTCGAGTGCTACAATCAGCCCAGATTGGATACATTCGTCGAGTGCTTCTTGGGCTGGACCGGGTTCCAGACGAGCTTTTGCTACTGTTTCGCGGACTGAAGCCGCTCCCAGGGCTAACGCAGCCTGGAACAGCACTTCTCCGGGATTGCCTTTCGAGATGGACTCCAACCTGATCAGAACGCCCTTGTCAAAACGTTTGTGGCGCTGTTTGGGGTTTGGATCTACCACCTGACCGCCGCCAAGGGTTTCTCCCGGGGATGGCCGCCTTAAAATGTAACGGTCGCCGCGGACCAGTATTAGCGGGCTGCGCAGTTCCAGCTGGATCCAGCCCTGCTCACCGGGGTTAAGGCTTTCAGCGCCTAAAATTCGTACAGTGGCGATTGTTTCAGCGGTTCCGGTGAAGAGTTTGACCTGTGTACCGTGTTTGAGCGGCGTGGCCAGGTCTTTGAGTAGTCGCAAATGAGCGTCAAAGCGCCTGACTGCCTGATAGTGACCGGGAGTAACAAGCAATTCACCCCGGGTGATCTCATCCACCGCAATGCCGGAGATATTCACTGCCGTGCGGTTTCCGGGGGGGGAACTTTCGGCCTTCTTTTTATGGGTTTGCAGGCCGCGTACTCGCCCTTTCCTCCCGGAAGGTAGAATTTCCACTTCATCACCAACCGATAAATGACCGTCAGTGAGCGTCCCGGTGACAACTGTACCGAAACCGGCCATCGAAAAAACCCGGTCGATTGGCACGCGCGGCCGTCCAAGATCCAACCGGGGTGGGGAATCGCGTAGCAGGGTGCCCAGGGCGTCCTTTAATTCATCTAAACCAAGGCCGGTTCTGGCTGAGACACGCAGCATCTGGGCAGATTCCATCACTGTGCCTGTCAGTGCGGTACGAATATCGGTCTCTACCAGGTCGAGCCACTCATCGTCTTTCACCATATCCACTTTGGAAATGACTACCAAGCCCCGCTCGATTTGCAGAAGGTCAAGGATGGCCAGGTGTTCGGATGTCTGGGGCATGACACCTTCATCCGCAGCGATAACGAGCAAAACGGCATCGATACCTGTGATTCCCGCCAGCATATTTTCGATGAAATCGCGATGACCTGGAACATCAACAATGCCGATCTCCTGGCCGTCTGGTAAGAACATCCAGCCGAAGCCAAGTTCAATGGTCATTTCGCGCTCCTGCTCTTCTTTCAGGCGGTCAGGGTGTGTGCCGGTCAGGGCAGCGATCAGAGTGGATTTACCATGGTCTACGTGTCCGGCCGTACCAATGACGCGCATTTTTCTCCTTATGCAGCAATTGGGAACAAAACCATCATGGGCGACCGCCCGGTCGCCCATGATGGTTATCTGGTTGGCCGAGAACGTCCGGTGATGCGCTCGTAGTTGGTGAGAAATTCATGGGCCCAGTTCATCAGTTCCTGCAACTGGGTTTCCGTCGTTTCAGTGGTCTGTTGAATCAGATCCTGCAAGGATTGGTATTCGTCATCGAGGATGGTGATCCGCTGGCTAAGTTTTTCTTGCTCGGTTCGTATGTCTTTAACCCAATCATCCTGGGTAAGTGTATAGTTTGTCCAGCGCTTTTGGTCGTCGGCTTTGAGAGTTACCCACTCCTGACGGAAGCGTTCCTCGGTCAGGCGCTGGATTTCTGTGATTTCGTTAATGCGGCGTTCGATGCGGGTATTCATTTCGTCGAAAGCTTCCTGCGAACGTTTGACCGAGCGCTGGGTGTCTTCTAGCGCGATCAACTGTTGGTCAATAATCGCGTTTTGACGGTTGAACCCTTCAAAGCGGGCTTGGATTTCTTTCCAGCCGCGTTCTCGTTCAACCGTTGCCAGGCTTTGCTGTTCGATGAAGGCTAATTGTGCCTGGCGGCGGTCGGTCTCAGAGGCGAGCAGTTCGTTAATGCGACTATCGAGCTGGTGCAGACTATCGGAATTCAACTCCGATTTTTCGCGGGCATCTTCAGCGCGTTTACGGATGGCAGCTTGTTCGCCTTGGATATCAGCAATGCGTTTGATGTCATATCTGCGGGCTTCATCGACGCTGCGTACACTACGCCGGATTTCCTCATCCGCATGGGAAAATTCGTCCAATTTCTTTTCGAGTTCGCCGAAGGCATGTGCAAGACGAATATCTTCATCTACACGTTCTTTCAGACCGCGTCTTAGTTCCTGAAGCGAGGCAACACCAGTGCGGACTTCAATTAATGACTTATTGATTACATCCACTTCCATACGGCGACGTTCTTCGATATCGTGTTCGTGTTTGGTGCGGCGTTTTTCCATCTCGTCTATAGATTTGGTGACCTCGGCACGGTATTGCGTCACCATGGAATCAAATTGATCTAGCCGAGCCCCGGTTGACTTGTACCGCGAGAGATCTGAATTTAATTCTTTGATCTGGTTTTGCAACAGGCTGGTGTTCCCCTCGAATCCGACCAGCTTTTCCTGAAATTCGGAAATGGTGGCGCGATCTTTGCGATGTTCTTTTTCAAGCCAGTCTATCTTTTTTGCCAGGTCTTCTATTTCCATAAAAATTTTTCTCCACGTGGTATCAACTTCCCGCCTGTCTCCAGATCGTTAGGGCAGCTTTTCGAGGCTGTAGAGACGGTTTTTTAACAAATCGGACTATCGTATAGATTATAGCATGGGAAAAAAACGAGGCACCGGCCTGGCAGCAAGGCGGTTTAGGGTAAGGTGTAGTCTTATTTGCCCAGATGCTCGAACATCGAAGGTAAGTTGGCGAGAAAAGGCTGCGCCCATTGGGGAAAAATTCCAAAAATTAATAGCGCGACCAGGCCGATACCGATTAATAGCCGTTGGCTCCAGGTTTCCTTTAGCTCCCAGAATGTGTTTTCGGGGGCCATTGAAAGGACTGCCATGGAACGTAAAGCCGCAGTCCACAGCCCCAGGCTGGCCAAACCAAACCATATTGCTGTGGGGACGGACTGGGCTGCAAGTTTTTCCCAAAGCACTTGTCGGACAGGGAAGCTGGCGAAGAGCGGGGTTCCGGCCAGGGCTAAATTTGACAATACTACCCCAGCGCTGGCCATTGGGAACTGTCTGGCCAGTCCCTGCAGGCTGCTGAATTTCAAGCTAGAAGAGTGCGTTTTCAGAGTGCTGATCGAAATTGTCCAGATGCCATAAGCCAGCGCGCGCGGAACGAGCAGGTAAAACACGATTTGCAAGCCAATCTGGCGGTCCGGCAGGCTCAAGGCCAGCAACGAAAGCCCGGTTTCTGTTACAGTCGCATAAGCAAAGATCCGTCCCAGATGGCGCTGAAAGGCTGCCCACGCTCCAGCGCTAACCATCATCAAAAGCCCAACGAAACGTAAGGCGCTGTCCAGGCCAGGAGAATCACGTAGCCACGAATAACGATCGATGAAATTTAATCCGAACACAAGGCTGAATGTGGGGAAGATCGTCAAGATAAAACCAACTGCGTAGGGCAAGGTTTCTTCTGCGAGCATTGGAATCCAGGTGTAAAGCGGAAAGATAGATAGCAGAAAGGCAAAGCCCAACCCCAGGAGGATGGCGGCCTGGGTGACGAGCGCAATATCCGCCGGGCCAGCTTCAACACCGGAAAGTAAAAACCCGGCGAACAAGATGAACGGCATGGCGAAGTTTTGGTAAATGAGAAACCGCAGCAGCCCACGCCCTGGTTTTTGACCGGGTTCTGCCAATAAGGGGATGGCAACAAGCACTGCCATCTCAATCAGTAGGGCAGCATATAAGAATGGTTCAACTGCCAGCGAAGCGACCAGTAAGGCGATGATTGCCAGACCTGCGGGAATGATGCGTCGTGCGTTACCTGTTGCAAGCGTCCCAAAGAACCAGAAGGCGCCGATGCCGTAGACCAGGATCAGGATCGCCTGATCTGCAGCAGTCAGGCTGATCTTGCGCCCGAAGATGGCCAGGGTTGTGTCGATCTTAATCGATAGGCTCCCGAGTTGCTGGACAGT
>CAZHWV010000006.1:0-66361 GCA_964536185.1 uncultured Anaerolinea sp.
GCGGTGGATCCAAATAATGGGCGTGTGCACACTTCCTATGGCCAAACCGGTTCAGTTACCGGGCGGATTTCTTCAAACAATCCCAATCTCCAAAATATCCCGATCCGCACGGAAATGGGCCGGCGTGTGCGCAATGGATTTATTGCCGATGATGGAAATGTATTGCTCTCGGTCGACTATTCGCAAGTAGAATTGCGGCTGGTCGCGTTGATGGCGGGCGACGAAGCTATGCTGAACGCCTTTCGCGCTGGGCAGGATATTCATGTTACAACGGCAGCAGCGATCTACAATCTGCCTGTCTCTGAGGTGACCAAAGAAATGCGCCGCCACGCCAAGGCCATCAATTTCGGATTGATCTATGGCATGTCTGCGTTTGGTCTCACTCGTACAACTGACCTGACACTTGGAGAAGCTGAGAATTTCGTCAAGACTTACTTTACACGTTTTCCAGGTATCAAACGCTACCTGGATGAGACTCGCAAATTGGCTGCGCAGCAGGGATATGTGACCACTTTATTGGGGCGTCGGCGGTATTTTCCGGCGCTCAAGGGCTTGATGAACGTGCAATTGCGCAATCGTGAGGAGCGCGAGGCTATTAACGCCCCCATCCAGGGTACAGCAGCGGATATTATGAAGTTGGCTATGTTGCGTGTTCCCTCGGCATTGCAGCAAGCTGGCCTGAAAGGGCAGATGCTCTTGCAAGTCCATGATGAGATTGTGATAGAATGCCCTCAGTCCGAATTACAAGAGACTGCCCGGATCGTCCAACAAATCATGGAATCGGCCTACCCATTGAGTATTCCACTTTCGACAGAGGCTCGTTCGGGCAAGAGTTGGGGCGCAATGCAAGTGATAGGCTGATTCGGCGGGCGCGGCGCCCTTGTGCCCCTTCTATTCAACGAAAACTGGTGAAATTATGGCAGGACGCGAAGATCTTTTCCAGAAAGCAATGAACGAAGGCCATTCAGCAGCCTGGGATCAAAACTGGGGGCTGGCATCCACGGCTTATTTGCAGGCCCTGGCCGAGCTTCCGGGTAATTTTAAGGCGCTGACTAGCTTTGCTCTGGCACAGTATCAGCTCCAAAATTATGATGAAGCCTTGAAGGCTTATCTTCAGGCCGCCAGGGTTTCCCCAGATGACCCCATTGCCTTTGAGAAAATTTCCCAGATTAATGAACGTATGGGAAATCTCAAAGAAGCCATCCAGGCGGCTCTATATGCTGCGGAAATAAATTTAAAGCTCCGTGACGTGGAAAAGGCTGTTGAAAATTGGCTGATCGTTATTCAATTGGATCCGGAAAATCTTCAGGCGCATTCACGCCTGGCGTTGATTCATGAAAAGACCGGGCAACCCCGTCAGGCGACGGTTGATTACATTGCTGTGGCCAGTATTCTGCAAAACAGTGGCAATCCACAAAAAGCCCTGGATGTCTTAAAGCATGCCCTGCTGCTGGATTCTGAGAATAGGGACCTGCAGCAGGCAATGAACATGGTTAAATTAGGCCAGATTTTGCCAAAGCCGCTACGTCCCAAGGGTGGCACTGGCGCTTTGCGCATGGCGGCTGTGAAGGAACTGTCTACCCCCCAGGAACAGATTCAAGATAGTCCGGACCCGGTTATTGAAGCGCGGCAAAAGGCTTTGAAAGTCTTTGCAGATGTGTTGTTTGATATGGAAGATGAGAGTAGCGACGCTGTGGTTCGGCGCGGGTTATCAGCGATTGCAAAAAGCGTTGACCAATCTAATTTGCAACAAGCGGAACACACAAAAATCCTGATGCATTTGAGCGAAGTTATTGATGCGCAAACAAAGGAAAACGAAGCTGCGGCCGTTGCAGAATTGGACCTTGCAATTCTATCCGGATTTCATCATCAGGCAGCTTATTTTGATCTTGGATTGATGCTCTCCAAAACAGATCAGCCGGAAATTGCGCTACGGAATCTTCAGCAGTGCATTAAGCACATTGATTATGCCTTGGCTGCTCGGCTGTTGAGTGGACAAATTTTGCGCCGCCTGAAGCGCTCCAAGCAAGCCTCGGTTGAATATCTTGAAGCGCTGAAGCTGGCGGACGTTTCTGTGGTGGCTGCGGAACAGGCGGACAGTACCCTGCAGTTGTATGAGCCTTTGATCGAATCGGTTGGGCGCGAAAATGATCCGGCTGTACAGGAAAAGCTGTGCGATAACGTTGAAGAGATGTTGATGCGCGTTAATTGGCGCCAGAACTTGAAAAAAATGCGCGCTGAAATGCCCAATTCTGACGGGCAGGCCTTGCCACTTGCTGAAATTATCATCCAGGCCCAATCCAGCCAGGTTATCGAAGCGATGAAGACGGTCAATGAACTGGCGCGCGCCAATCATTTGCGCTCGGCGATGGACGAGGCTTTTCATACACTTTTATATGCTCCAACCTACCTGCCTCTGCATATCCTGATCGCTGAACTGCTTATCCAGGAAGGGCGTAAAGCAGAAGCAATTAGCAAGTTCAGCACGGTTGCCAATTCGTACAGCGTTCGCGGTGAAGGCGCCCAGGCTACAATTGTTCTCCGCCGTGTGATCCAGCTTTCGCCCATGGATTTGACCTCGCGTGATCGCTTGATCGAGCAGTTGGTGGCTCGCGGTCAGGTGGATGAGGCTATTGTTGAATATATAGATCTGGCTGATATTTATTATCGTCTTGCTGAACTCGATATGGCGCGCAAGGCATTCACCACCGCTCTGCGCCTGGCCCAGCAGCCAAACGCAAACCGCGCCTGGAGCGTGAAGATCCTTCAGCGTATGGCCGATATTGATATGCAGCGCCTTGATTGGCGTCAGGCGATTCGCGTATATGAACAGATTTGCACTCTTACCCCTGGCGATGTGAGCATCCGCGAGAATCTGATTGAAATAAATCTGCGCCTGGCTCAAATCCCGCAGGCACAGATGGAATTGGAATCGTTCATTGCATATCTGGAACGTAATCAGCGCGAGGAAATAATTCCATTTGTGCAAAAACTTCTTGATGACCATCCTGACCAGCTCATGATCCACCGTGTGCTGGCGGAACAACTGCACAAAAATGGGCAGACTGCCGAAGCCATTGCCCATCTGGATGTGGTTGGGGATAAGCTACTTGAAGCGGGAGATAAAACCGGACTTGTTGCAGTGGTTAACCAGATATTGATGATGAACCCGCCTAATGCGGATGAATACCGCTCCTTGCTAGCGAGGGGATAATATGTAACGGCTGATTTATGCGCGTGTCACTTGTGTTCAGATGTGATCCACAACTGCTGGCCGTTACTTGCCAGGTCGATCCAGCCACTCTGATCGGTACGGATTAATTTTATTTTATCGAATGCGCTAAGCACCTCCGCAAAGGGCAAGCCGTTTGGATCTCCGGCAGCCACGCTGAGAATGGCAATCTGCGGTTTGAGATTTTCCAGCCATTCAGGCGGATTGGATGGGGCATAGCCGCTTTCAGAAATCAACAGAGCAGTTACCGGGGCAAGATCCCTGCCGTTATTTAACTCTGCGAAAACGTCATAATTTACGCCAATGGGTAGGATTATTTTAAATTTGTCCAGCGTGATGCTGAGCACTGCTCCACGCGCAGACACCGCCAGGATTTGAAGTGTGACTCCATCGCCCAGGTCAAAGCTGGTTTCTTTTTCGATAAATTTTAGGGGGATACGCGTGGTCGTTAGCCATTCCATCAGTCGTTGAGAAGAGAAAGAGGCCTGTGGGTTACCTGTCCACAGTATGGATTTGGGCTGGTACTGTTCCACTACCCGCGGCAAGGCTGCCACCTGGTTTTCCTGCGTCGATGCCACCACCAGGTAGTCGATGTTTCGATTAAACGGTGGGATGCGCCGCCCGATCTGGTTGGCTAATGCAGATGGGCTTTCGCCGCCATTGATCAGCACCAACCGCCCGCTGGGTGTTGTGATCAAAATGCCATCAGCGGATCCAACGTCGAGGAACAATAGATGTAGGCGGCCATCTGGCATGCTTAGCACAGATCGCCACGTTAAAAAGGTCAAAACTGCCAATATTGAAAACACAACTGTCGGAGTTGCGATTCCCTTCAAGCGGGGCCAGGTCAGGGTCACGCCGAACAGAATTAAATAAAAAAGGATCGCAACCAACAAGCTGAATTCCCCCAGGATGAGAACCCCACCTGGGAATTTGTCGAAAAATTCGACCATGCGGATGGTGTAAGCCGCAAATGGCCAGGTCAACCAGGCAACCACTTCACCGAGCGGCATATACACCTTGCTGATGGCCACAGCCAGCCCGCCAAGCACCATTACAGCAGGTTGGGCAGGCAGGATGATCGGGTTCGCAATAAAAGAGACCAGGGATATGCGCCCAAAGTGATAAATACTGACTGGCAGGGTGGTGAGCTGTGCAGCAAAAGTCAGCAGGAAGTAATTGGATAGCGGACCAATAAATATTTCTACATTGGCAGGCGGAAAATAACGCGAGAGAAAGTTACTGGCAGCATCCTGCAAGGGTTGGGAATAGAATACCAGTCCAAGGGTGGCTGCAAAGGAAAGCTGAAAGCCAATATCCCAGAGGACCAATGGATTGAGCAGTGCCATTATCAGCGCAGAGGTTGACAGTGCAGTTAACGCCAGGTTTCGGCGTCCAAACAGCCCTCCGATGACTGCCAGGCTACCCATGATGGCCGCCCGCACTACCGACGCGCTGGCCCCCACCAGGAGTGTATAAAAGATGATACCCAGGATGGCCAACAGCGAGCCCCATTTTTTGCCGAAGAGCTGGCTGAAAAGCATGACAAAGACTGCCGCGACGATTGCGATATTAAATCCCGAAATGGCGATGATGTGCGAGGTGCCTGTATTCTTGAAGGCCTGCTGCACTTTTTCGGGAATATTATTGTCTACGCCCAGTAATATCCCAGCCAGGAGTGAGGCTTCCGGGTCTGGAAACAGCTTGTAAACCCTATCGAGCAGGCTGTGATTAAGTCGATACATCAATGCCCAAAATGGATTTGTATCCTTGCCGGGTAGAATGGTCATGCTGGCGGCTTGCATTCTGGAATGGATCCCTTGCAGCGCCAGGTAGTCGCGGTAGGAGAATTCTTCGGTCTCGCGAGGAGTCTGCAAGTAGCCACGAACTCTGACCTGGTCTCCGTAGGCCAGGCTGTATTCTTTTGTGGTGTTTACCAATAGGTCGCCGTTTGCCTGGATATCGCCCTGACCAGTGTCGATGGTCGTGACCTTCAGGCGAAAATTAATGGATGTATCCTGTACGTCAGGTTGTTCCGCAATTGTGCCCGTGACGTAGACCCTGCGATCTAGATCATTGTAATAAGAGATAAATGTTGGGGTAATGACCGGTTGAACCATCTGGTAGCGTGCCGCGCCCAGCAAGAGAAAACCCGGTAAGAGCAGCATGGCGTATGACCATTGCGGGCGCATGCGGTGCAGTGCCAGGGCTGCAATCAGCCCGAGAAATGCAAGTGAAAACCAGAGTAGGGTTGGCAGAGCCAACAGGCTGGCGAGAATAATGCCACCTATCAGCGCAGCCGAGAACCAGACTAGCGGGGAATTCGTAATTTGATCAGAGAAGGATGATTTCACGTGGTGATTTTACATCAAAAATGCCAGGCAAACTGGTTCCGGTCTCACTCTAAAGCGCCTGACCATGGGTCTGCCAGCCTGGCAGCCCCAGCCCTTTTTTGATTACCGGCCTCCCATCCAGGTTGGCCATTTTCTGACCGGGGTTGGGTTGATTTTTTCAATTGCCTGGCGCACTTCATCGCAAAACTTTAGGGCCTCTGGTTCTGGACCTAATCCGAGGACACCGCGAATGTTCCCTTTTGAATCTTCAATCAGCCCGTTTACCTCCAGCCCCATATCTTTTGAAAACTGCGAGACATGCGCTTTTGCTTGAATATTCATCAGCTCAGCCCCAACCACACGCACACCTGGGAGACCCTGATTCACGTCACCGGTGGAGCGAGCCCAGATCAGTGACTGGGTTGTGAGTACAATGCCTGTCAAAACCGTTTCATCCAGGTTGCCATCCAGCCAGGAAGGTATCCAACCGCCGGCCTTCTTTTCAGAAATTGTTTCAACGCATAGCACAGCTTCCGATTCAAGCTCGCCTAAGTTGTGCTTTTGGAAATATTCGCGCAGGGCTTGCTGCAGCTCGGGCTTGAATTGACTCACCGAACATTCTCGCGTAGAGCGTTGATATTTGCTCATGGTTTTCCTTTGGATGGATTAAGCCATTTGCCGATAAAATGGATATTGCTATGAATCGGCGCACTTGTTGATAGAATATAGCCTATTGTATAGCATTTCTAGCGAACCTGGAACTATCATGAATTCTGATTTGAATACAACCAGCCATATAAAAGACAAACCCGTTCTTGTGACCGGCGCAACTGGTTATGTTGGTGGCCGCCTCATCCCGCGTTTGCTTGAAGCGGGCTACGCAGTGCGGGTATTGGCGCGTGATCCGGCGCGTTTGCAAGGCCGGCCCTGGTTGGAAAGAGTCGAGGTAATCCAAGGCGATGCCCTGCAGCCGGAGACTCTCGTTCCCGCGCTGGCGGGCGTCTCTGTGGCTTATTTCCTGATCCACGGTATGCAGGGCGGCAAGGGTTATGCCGAACGCGATTTGACGGTTGCGCGTAACTTTGTCCAGGCGGCCGGGGCTGCCAATATTGCGCGGATCATTTACCTGGGCGAGCTGGTCGATCCCACTGCCCGACTCTCGCCTTATCTGCGTTCCCGTCACGAGACCGGTTACATCCTTCGCCAGGGGCGAGTTCCGGTAACCGAATTTCGTGCCGGCATGATTGTCGGTTCTGGCAGTGTCCTGTTCGAAATGGTTCGCTATCTTGCAGAGCGTGAACCCATTCTGATTTGTCCACGCTGGTTATTTTCCAAAGCCCAGCCGATCGCCATCCGGAATGTGCTCGAGTACCTGGTCGGCGCGCTGGCCCAGCCCGAAAGCATCGGTCAGTTGATTGAAATTGGCGGCGCCACCCGGCTTACTTATGCGGATATGCTGCTGGAATATGCCAAAATTCGTGGTCTGAAGCGTTATCTGCTGCCAACACCGGTTTACGCCCCACATCTTTCTGCCTATTGGATCCATCTGGTCACGCCGGTTACTTACAATGCCGTCCTGCCATTGATTGAAGGTTTGCATGCGGATTCCATTGTCAATAATGACCTGGCAAAGCAGCTTTTCCCCATCGTCGAATTGCTCAATTTTGAGACAGCGGTACGCTATGCCCTGATAAAGATCGAAGCCGGGGATATTCAATCTTCGTGGAGCGATGCGCTCGTCACCAGCGCAGGTGATATCCAGCCTTACCAGTTTGAGGTGCAACAGGGAATGTTTATCGAAAAACGCCAGCGTCTGGTGAGTCTTCCTGTCCAGGTTGTTTTTCGTTCTTTTTGCGGTATCGGCGGCCAACGCGGTTGGTTGTATATGGACTGGGCCTGGGCTATCCGGGGTTGGCTGGATAAAATCATCGGCGGGGTGGGCTTGCGTCGTGGACGTCGCCACCCTGACGATATTTGGGTGGGAGAATCTCTTGATTTTTGGCGTGTGGAAGCCGTCAGCCCCAATCACTCGATGCGTCTGCGCGCCGAGATGAAATTGCCTGGTAAGGCCTGGTTGGAGTTTCAATGTACCCCACAGGAGAACGGGCAAACTCTGCTGACGATCAGCGCATATTTCGATGCGCACGGTCTGTTCGGATTTCTTTACTGGTATGCCATGTGGCCTTTTCACAAGTTCATATTTGACGGATTGACACGCGAGATAGCCAGGCGCGCGCAGGAAATTTATTCCGCCGAGCGGGCCAGCTCTGACCTGCAGCGCACATAACGTAAAGTCGTTTCAATCATAGCCCTGAACCCAGGTAGGCCAATGCCCCCAACTATCCTTGTTACCGGCGCCACCGGTTATATCGCCAGCAGATTGATCCCACGCCTACTCAAAGCGGGTTATCGCGTCCGGTGTCTGGCTCGCAACCCTGCCCGTTTGGCGGGTCGGTATTGGTATCCTAAAGTCCAGGTGATACCAGGGGATGTAACCCAACCATCAACGCTGCCTGCGGCTATGCAGGGGGTCAGCGCTGCCTTTTATCTCATCCATAGTATGTCAGCCGGTCACAATTATGACCGTCTTGACCTGCAATCTGCGCGCAATTTTGCGCAGGCAGCCAAAGTTGCAGGTGTGCAGCATATTATTTATTTGGGTGGACTGGCTGATCCCAACGAAACCGGTCTCGCCCGGCATTTGAAATCGCGCATCGAAAGCGGCGACGCTTTGCGAGAAGCGGGTGTGCCTGTCACCGAATTTCGCGCAGGTGTCATTGTCGGCCCCGGTTCGGTCTCCTTCGAAATGATTCGCTTTATTGCCGAGCAATTCCCGCTTATGATTGGTCCCAACTGGCTTCGACATCATTCCCAGCCCATTGCTACCCATAATGTGCTCGACTTTCTGGTGGCGGCTCTGACTACCCTGGAGGCGCGTGGTCAGGTTGTTGAGTTAGGCGGCCAGGAAATTTACACTTACATCGATGTCATGTATCGTTATGCCCAGATCCGTGGTCTAAAGCGCTGGCCGTTTCTGCTGCCCTTTGTCCCAGTCCGGTTGATGGCCTTCTTTATTGACCTGTTGACTCCTGTCGAAAGTTCATACGCTTTTCCACTTGTGGAAGGCTTGCAAAATGATAGCCTGGTTCTTGACCGTCGACCGCTCAGTCTTTTCCCTGATATCGAGCTTCTCGATTTTGCTTCGGCTGTCCGGCGTGCCCTGATCGATACCCATCCAATTGAAATGGAGCGCATCTGGCTCGATCTGGACAAAGATAGTATCGAGATCAAGCACGAAGGCATGTTCATCGATTATCGTCGCCTGCGGGTTAACGCTCCACCAGCCTCCGTTTTCAGCGATCTTCAGCAGTTCGTGCCAGCGGATTCTGCCTGGAAAATTCCCGGCAGAGCTGCGGGTCGATTGGCCACGCAGGGCGTGGGATTTATACGTTCTTTTGAGATGGATTTTCTAAATGGAGATACTCTACGCCTGAAGGTCGCCCAGGCCATCCCGGGTGAGGCCTGGTTGGAGTGGAAGGTGACACCTGCTGAGGATGGCTCGCTTCTCGAACAAACCGTTTTCTTCGCGCCAAAAGGCCTGCCGGGCTTTCTCAGCTGGTATTTGCTTAATCCCTTTCATCGCCGAATTTTTGGTAAACTCATTCGGAGATTAGCTATGCGGGTATGAAATCTATTCAGGCAATATTGACGGTTGTTATAGCTTCTGGCCTGATCATCCTGGCCTTATCTTTCTTCGCGCCTATGCCAGTCCCCTATTTTCAGGATTTTTCGGTGATGTATTTCACCAACAAAGCTCTCTTAAGCGGCATCCCTATTTATGCCTATCCGGCGCAACTGACCTTCATCAAAACATTGACGCCGCCAAATTTTACCTATCATCCTTTTCCCTATCCGCCCTGGTACGCGCTTTCGACGCTTTTCATCGGTTTGCTGCCGATACAGGTGGCTGCGCGAGTCTGGTTTTCCCTGAATATCGCTATGCTCAGCCTGTCAGCCTGGCTGCTGACACCTGGTTGGAAGGCCTTCCCGCGCCTCCTGGGGGTTTGCGCCACGATCCTATTTATTCCGACTTTTGGATTGCTGGTGGTGGGGCAGTATTCAGTCCCGGTGTTGCTTGGCGCGGCCCTGTTCGTGCATGCCGCCAGGCAAAAAAAATCCTTCTGGTTGGCTGTTGCCCTGTCCCTGATGACCTTCAAGCCCCATATCGGCGGGTTTCTGTTCCTGGCTGGTTTCACCTGGCTGGTTTTTGAGAGATCGTCCTTTGCGCGGCGCGCTCTGTGGTTGACTGTCATCGCAGGAGTATTCCTGGCGGGCATGGGTTTTTTGGCTGACCCGGCCTGGCCGTTGACGTATGTCCAGTCTCTGGGTCGTTACCGCGAAATTCCAGGCGTGCAGACTTGTGGAATATGTGCCAGCCTGTCAGTGGCATTTGTAAAGGTGATCACCGGCCAATCGAATACTGCCGCTGCGGCCGGGGCGAGTTTCGGGTTGGCACTGCTGGCGGGAATCTTGCTTTTGAGAGGCTATCGTCCTTTCCTAAAAGACCCCGCTTTTTTGATGACGATATTTGCCACATTGACCTTGTTGATCGACCCATATTTGTATAATTATGATTATGTCCTACTACTGATGCCGCTCTTCTGGTTGGCTCGCCGTACCCGCCTGGTTTGGCTGGTCTATTTTTTCCCCTGGGTGGTCT
The DNA here is from genome assembly GCA_964536185.1 of uncultured Anaerolinea sp. Lineage (GTDB taxonomy): Bacteria > Chloroflexota > Anaerolineae > Anaerolineales > Villigracilaceae > UBA5195. The sequence goes on from CAZHWV010000006.1 coordinate 10,286, forward strand.
TGGCCCTGGGACGGGATGCCAATGATTTATTAGCGCTGGCCGGATTAGGCACATTCCTCCTGATATTACGGTACGCCAGATTCCCGTTCGCACATGGGATTGACGCGAATCCTGGAGAGGCATACAATAAGATTAATTAACTAAACAACGGTCAGGGTGCCTTTTCCCCCGGATGGGAAGGCTCAATGGCGAAGCCGGTTAAAGTCCGGCACTGTCGCGCAACTGTGATTCAGGTGTTGGTTCACCAACTCTGATCAGTCAGGTCGCCCGCCCTCACCGCTGGTTTTCCACTCTCTCGCAGAAAGGAGGTGGGACCGGCGTAATTCCTGAGATCGCCCTCCCCCTCCCCTGTCCACAAGGCAGGGGATTTTGATTCAACCACTTAAAATTACGGAGAATTTGCATGTTTCTTAAGTTAACTTTTGCTTTTACTTGCTTTGCACTGGTTTTGAGTGCTTGTGCGCTGGCCCCGGTACCTGCGGTTGTTCCTGCTGATCTTACTTTCACCGATGGACTTGGCCGCACTGTCAAATTGGCCGGGCCTGCCCAAAAGATTGTTTCTATGGCGCCCTCCAATACTGAGATCTTGTTTGCCGTCGGTGCCGGGAAACAGGTTGTTGGGCGTGATGATGTTTCTGATTTCCCCGCTGAATCCCAAACCATCCCCAGCCTGGGCGGTTTTGACAAATACAATATTGAACAATTGGTGGCCCTCCAGCCTGACCTGATCCTCATGGCTGAAATCAACAACGTAGAATTGGTTAAGAAGCTCGAAGATCTTGGCCTGACCGTCTACTACCTTTCAAACCCAAAAACAATCGAAGATATGTTTGCCAATTTGCAGATTGTCGCCAATTTGACTGGTCACGAAAAAGAGGCTGCCAGCCTGGTTACGGTGCTCAACGCGCGGGTTGCGGCTGTCGACGAAAAGCTGAAAGCATTAGGTCAAGCTGGCGCTGTGAAGCCGGTCGTTTTCTATGAACTGGATTCCACTGACCCGGCCAAACCCTACACCATTGGGCCAAATACCTTTGTGGATTTGCTCATTAATCGCGCAGGCGGCCTTAATCTCACCACGGTTGTGGGCATCAAGGATTCCTATCCACAAGTCAGTGTCGAACAGATTGTCAGTACTGACCCTGATATGATCATTCTGGGCGATTCGATGTGGGGCATCAGCGTTGAATCTGTCAGCCAGCGGCCTGGCTGGGAAAAACTAAAGGCTGTTACCAGCCAGCAAGTTTTTCCCTTTGACGATAATATTGTCAGCCGGCCTGGCCCCCGCCTGGTGGATGGGCTCGAAGCCCTGGCCAAGCTGCTTCATCCGGAATTGATTCAGTAGCCTTTCAGTTGCCGGGATGAGAAGCCGGCTAATTTTGATCAATAAAGCGTTTCTGCCCTTCATCTGGACTTTCACCTTCCTGATTATGGCGCTGCTGCTTAGCGTCGCGGTCGGTTCTGTGTATATTCATCCAGCGAATGTATGGCGCGCATTGGTGGGGCAGGCGCCGGACGAGACCAGTGCAACCATTTTATGGAGTATTCGCTTGCCGCGCACGGTGCTCATTGCCCTGGTTGGTGCAGCCCTGGCGGGCAGCGGAGCAGCATATCAGGGTTTGTTCCGCAATCCATTGGCTGATCCCTATCTGATCGGTGTAGCTTCCGGAGCCGGGTTGGGCGCTGTTTTGGCCATGTCTTTCAATTGGCCATATTCTGGCCTGGGACTGCTGGCTGTCCCGGCCATGGCCTTTTTTGCCAGCTTGTTGACCGTCGTCCTGGTGTATTTGTTCGCTCGGGTAGGCTCAGATGCGCCTACCACCAACCTGATCCTGGCTGGTGTAGCTGTTTCATCCTTTGCCGGAGCCTTGACCTCGTTTTTGATGCTCCATTCTACCGGCGAGCTACGCCGCGCGCTCAGTTGGCTTTTGGGTGGCGTCAGCCTGGTTGGTTGGCCGGCCATCCTGGTCTTGATCCCTTATCTTGCCATTGGTTTGACCACGCTTATTTTAAGTGGCCACGCGCTTAACTTGCTGCAATTTGGCGATGATCAGGCTTCTCAGCTGGGGCTGGATACGCGGCGCGCCAAGATCATTATTATTATTGCTGCCTCGTTGGTTACCGCGGCCGCTGTTTCGTTCGCGGGAATTATCGGGTTTATTGGCCTGATCGTCCCGCATGTCGTCCGTATTTTTTGGGGCGCGGATTACCGCCGCAGTGTGCCTCTGAGCATACTGGGCGGCGCCAGCGCCTTGCTGCTGGCGGATGTGCTGGCGCGGGTCATCCTTGCCCCGCAAGAATTGCCTGTCGGAATTGTGACAGCCCTGGCCGGCGCGCCCTTTTTTTTATGGGTTTTGCGCCGCGGAAAAAACCTGGGACACTGGTAACAATGAAATTCCCTTTCCGCCTGGGCGCGACCTCATATGTTATTCCCGCCGACATTTTGTCCAATGTTCATTATTTGGCTGGCAAAGTGCAGGATGTGGAGCTGGTGCTTTTTGATCTGGAGGCTGGCCCGAGCAACCTGCCCACGCTTGGGCAGATCACTGAACTATGTGGTCTTGCCGCGCAGCAGGATCTCACCTTTACCGTACACCTGCCTTTGGATTTGCGCATGGCTGACGATGGCAGTCCCAGTCACATTTCGCTCGAAAAAGCCCATCGGGTGATCGACTGCACTCGCGCCCTGGCCCCATGGGCTTATGTCGCGCATTTGGATGGCAGAACTGTCTTGCCCCTGGAGACCAGCCCGGAGGCCATGCGACGTTGGCAGGATCAAGCTGTTCTGGCCTTGGAACTTGTTGGCGAGTGGGTGGGTGATTTGCAAAAATTGGCCGTGGAAAATCTGGAAGGCTATCCCCTTGATTTTCATTCTGCTGTGTTGGAGCGGGTCAACGTCAGCCGCACCGTGGATATTGGCCATTTATGGCTGGATGGGCATGCCCCGCTGGCTTTCTTGCGGGCTGCCCTGGCGCGAACGCGCGTCATTCACATTCATGGTATTCATGAACGCGATCACAGTTCGTTGAGTAATGTTCCGCCAGAAGAACTGGGCGCCTTGCTGGCTGAACTTGTCTGTTCAAATTATACCGGCATCGTCACCATCGAAGTTTTCTCCGAGCAGGATTTTCTGACTTCATTGCGAGCCATTGAAATGGCGACAGCCTGAATTCCATGCGCCTCACGCCATCCATTTTAAAATCCAAACTTTTAGTTACCCAGGTGTCTAATGCTAAAAATTCAAAATCTTTCCGTAAGCTATGCTTCACGCCCGGTCTTGAAAAATATTAATCTGGAAGTAAAAAAGGGTGAAACCCTGGCCGTGCTCGGACCTAACGGTTCCGGAAAATCCACCTTGCTGCGCACCATCAGTGGTATTCTGCCGGCCACTCACGGTTCCATCCGCCTGGATGGCCAATTGATCGGCGCTCTCCGTCCGGCTGAGCGCGCCCGCTGGATCTCTGTTGTTCCCCAAAACGCTTCTTTGCCAGCGGCTTTTACCGCCTGGGAGACGGTTCTTTTGGGCCGTACGCCCTATATTAATTTTCTGGGTCAGATCTCGGGTCGGGATGAAGCCATTGCTCGCTGTGCCCTCGAAAAAGTCGACGCACTGCCCCTTGCCGAGCGCTGTATGGGTGAGCTTTCTGGCGGGGAGCAACAACGGGTCTTGCTGGCTCGTGCCCTGGCCCAGGCTGCGCCCATCTTGCTGCTCGATGAGCCGACCACATATCTTGACCTGCAGCACCAGATGAGTCTGCTTAACCTTGTGCGCCAATTGGCCCGTGACGAAGAACTGACGGTCATCATCGCCCTGCATGACTTGAACCTGGCTGCGCGCTATTCCGACCGGATTGTCTTGCTTGTCGATGGGCAGATCAAAGCCTTGGGTACTGCCAAACAGGTGCTGCGGCCGGATGTCATTGGCGATGCCTACCGTTGGCCGGTAAGAGTGATTGACCATCCATTTTTGGATACCCCGCTCATCTTGCCAGACGCTTTGAACTGAACCAAGCCCCTCAGGATTTTGGAAAATTTTCTTTTATGGACTGTGTTTCGTGCAGTTCCAATTTCTGCACATACGCAATTGCAGCCCGGCGCGAGTGTACACCCAGACGTTCATAGGCGTGTGAAAGAGTGTTACGAAAGGTGGAATTGGACACATTCATGTGTTTGGCCAGTTCGGATGTAATGCTATTTGGGAAGGCGGCGCACAAGGTCAGCGCTTCAAGTTGGGCAGGTGTGAGCAGCGAGGTGGTAGCCATGTTTTTATGCGTGCGCAGCTTGGTATACGCACCCTGACTGAAATATGCCCCGCCGCTCTTCAGGACGAGCAGGATCGTCGCCAGGTGTTGAATTGCTTCGTGATCGTCCTTGAAGATATAGCCGCCAACGCCGAGCTCGACCAATTTCTCGATCAGCACAACTTGCGTGTGCATCGAAATGACCAGGATGTTCATGGCAGGGTAATTTTTGACCAATTTGGGAATGACCTGCATGATTGGGAATAATTCCGAATTGGATTTGGAAATGGGGACTTCCAAATCCATGATCAATATATCGGTGGGGTTTGCCGCGAGCATTGGCTCAAGCTCGATCGCATAACGGGCGATCCCGGTAATTTGCAGGGATGGTTCATCTCTTAGGCGATACAAATAGCCATCAATATTCCCTTGATGGTCTTCCAAAATCGAGACGTTAATTATCGGGTGTTCCATCTGATGCCCCTTTGCGCACTTTATTTGAGTCGAGCTCTTGTTCAGCCAACAAACCCTCAGGTTCTGAGTGTGCTGTTTTTGAAACAACTGGAAAAGAAAAACTCAAATACGTTGATTTTCCCAGCTCGGTTTTTATTTCCATCTTCCCATTCAACATAGATGTGCGCTCGCGCATACTCTCCAGTCCGATGCCCGGTTCATTGGTCTGCGGGTCGAAGCCATGCCCGTTATCTTTGACGGTTAATTCGAGCAAGTTTTTATGGTGATGGAGCCTGACCCAGACCCGTTTTGCCCTGGCATGCTTGAAGATATTTGCTAAGGCCTCTTGCAGGATGCGGTAAATATTGATGGACAATTCATCGCTAAGTGTGGGGGTATCGGTCCCATTATAGTCGATGCGCAGATGGGTCTGTTCCGAAAAATCAAAGCACAACTGCTTGATGCCCATATTAAGTCCGAGCATATCCAACACAGATGGTCGTAGGCGGTAGGCCAGGGATCTGATGCTTTGCATGAGGTTGTCGGTCGAAGAAGCAGCTTTTTCGAGGTTTGCTTTGAGCTCTGGGTGGTCGGATAATTCGGATTTTAGGTTTTCCAGACTCAGACGTAAGCCGATCAGGGTTTGACCGGCATCATCGTGAAGTTCGCGCGAGATCTTGCGCCGTTCTTCTTCCTGGGCGTCGAGAATATTCCGATAGTTTGATTCAGTTACTTTTTTGGCGAGTAACTGCGCTGCCAATATTTTTTCGTGGCTGGCAGCTAGGGCCATTTCGAATGCGATGCGAATATTTTCCTGCTGCTCGAGAATCATTTTTTCGCGTTCTTCGATAAAACCAAACCATAACTGGTACGCGTAAGGAGCGGTAATTACCAGGGTGTTGTCATTGTTTCCCAGGCTGGCTGTGAAAAAATCCTGAATGATTTTGATCAGCCCCAAAACGGATTGCTTGCTCAGCCCAGCCTGACACAGCTCGACACCATGCTGCTTGGTATTCACGAATGCATTTCGCAAAGAGCTGATTAATGAATCAACTTCTTGCTCAGCAAGTTTTCCTACGTCGCTCGGGCGAAGTCCGATGCGATTCAAAAAAATATTACCGCGCAAATCCTGCTCAAAGTGCTGGATCAAATCAGCCCGGTGGGTCTCAATTCTCTGTGAGAGTAAGAATAAAGCATTCTCTTCGGTTCGCGGCGGAATGTTTTCAGGTAACAATAGCTCGACTCCTGGGAAAAAGCTTCATTTTGTCAGGTACGCGCCGTGACCGCTCCCAAAGGGCCCGAAGCTATCGACGTCTTCATTGCTCAACTCGGATTGATTAAAACCGTGCCATTCCAGAAATGACACAAAGCCCTTCGCGTCCATCTTCCAGGGTTGCGTCAGCTTCTGGAATTGTTCCAGCGAGCGCAAATGGATTGGCGCGCCCATACTTGCGTAAATCGCAAGCGCATCGCGCATAGCCGGGTTGTCCTGGTTTGCCACGCCCTGGGCATTGAACGCCAGGCAGCTACCGGGGGCAGCCCACTCATACAGTGCTTGCATCGCGTGGTTGATCTCTTCGTCTGTCAAAAAGGTTGTGACTCCCCAAAAGCCGAAGGCCACTTTGCGCCTACCAGCCAGGATGTTCTGCACTTCAGGGCGGGTAAGCAGTTCCTCGGGCCGGCCGGCATCATTTTCAAAAAAAAATACATCCGGTGTATCCTTCAAAATCACACGGGAAGATTCCACCACTACCGGGTCGAAATCTGAATAGATGACCGTGGTGCCTTTGGGTACATTCATGTGGATATGATCCTGAGTTGGCAGCCCGGAGGCGAAGTCAAAGATGATGTCAAAGCCTTGGTTTCTTGTCAATTCTATGGCGACGTCATGCAGGGCCCAGCGCTGCAGACGGGAAATTTTTGGGGCGAATGGCAGGAGCGCGGTGATTTGGTCGCCTGCCAGGCGGTCAACTTCAAAATTGTGGCTGCCACCCAGCAGGTAATCATAGATCCGACCGGCGGAGGGCTTGCTGGTGTCAATGATATTATCGCTCACGGTTTGCTCCTTTTTAGTTTGGTTTAATTCTACCCTATCTTGACCTAGACGTTAATGTACATTTAAACAGGGCTCAAGATAAAAGAAACCAGTACAATTGTCTATAATAATTGAAGCGCTTGTCTATTGCGCTGTTTTATGAAAATATGGATAATGATGAGTACAGGCTATGTGAATGAGTCAAGGTCAGGTGGATAACCTGACACCTCGTTCCGGGGGAGCGGGAGCTGAGCAGCGTCAAGGGGTAGTGCTGCTTGGGGAGGGTTTTCCTTAATTTATTACAGGGACCGGGGCGACAGCTTCAGGGGATCTGTCGCCGGGGAAGACCCTCCTCGCTTTTTTTTGCAGCAAAATGGAAGTAAATATCGTTGCCAGCGCATCCTTGGATAATTCCGATTGGGATTATCTCCTGGATGATTTTTGGCGACGAACTATTTAGTTGATAGCATGATGATTTGTCCTGAGACCTATCTGTGCGAAAATGGGGAGACAACGAAATGATGGATATTTACCGTGAAAAATAAGCTGAAGCTGAGCGCGCAAGTCAAGGGACTAACCCTGGTGGCAGAGCAGGTAGAGCCGGATCAAGCAGCTCTTTCATTTGCGTCGTCGCTGGCGGAAGATGAATCTCGGGCGGAGCGAGCGCTGCGTGAACTGTGCTTGGGTCAAAGCGCGCTGGAACTGCAAACTGAAGAACTGCGCCAGGCGAGTGAAGCTTTGCGTTGGGATATCTGCGAACGGAAGCAGGCTTTAGATCGGTTGAAAGAGAGCGAGGCGCGTTTCGGGAGATTACTGCAAGATGTGCAACTCGTAGCTGTTCAAGGCTATGGCCTGGATGGGACGACGCTATACTGGAATCAGGCCTCTGAACGGCTGTATGGTTTTAGCCTCCAGGAGGCAATCGGACGCAACTTGCTGGATCTGATCATACCTCCCGAAATGCGTGCGGATTTTGCCCAGGCGATGCGGCAGATGGCTGAGACCGGGCAACTCATTCCGGCCTCGGAAATGTTGCTGATGCGCAAAGATGGTTCACACGTGGCGGTGTTTTCCAGTCATACGATTGTCCACATCCCAGGGCGGGATCCGGAATTGTTTTGCTTTGATATTGACCTGAGCGAGCGCAAGCGGGTGGAAGATGAGCGCGAAGCCCTGCTGGAGATCATGCAGGGCTTGGGGGTAATTCAAGACTTGAAAGATTTTCTAAGCCTCGTCCACCAATCCATTGCTAAAGTGGTTTACGCCGATAATTTTTTCGTGATCCTGTACGATACCAAAACCACCTTCTTTGAAGAAATCTACTCGGTTGACAAGTATGACCCACCTGCCTTGCCAGCCCAATTAGAAAATAGCATTGGCGCATATGTCTTCCGCAGCGGGCAGCCATTGTTGCTGACCCAGGCGCGGTTTGATGAATTGGTCGCCCGCGGTGACCTGAAGCTCGTCGGGACTAACTCGGCCTCCTGGTTGGGCGTGCCCTTACGAACATCTTCTGAAACCATCGGTGTGATGGTTTTACAGGATTATGATCACCCGAATCGATACTCGCAACGCGATATGGAATTCCTCGCCTCCATTGGCGGGCAAGTGGGGCTGGCTGTTGCCCACATGCGCTCCGGAGACCAACTTCGCCAACTTTCGCGCGCGGTCGAACATAGCCCTACCTCGATCATTATTACTGGTGTGGACGGGAAGATCGAATACTTCAATCCAAAATTTAGTACCTTGACCGGTTACACGCTTGAGGAAGTGCGTGGTAAGACTCCGCGTATACTAAAATCTGGCCAAACAGACCCTGAAGTCTATGCCGAACTTTGGCAGACTATCCTCTCCGGAGAAGAATGGCGCGGAGAATTCCTCAACCGCAAGAAAAACGGCGAACTTTATTGGGAATCTGCTTCAATTTCGGCAATTACTGATCAGCAGGGCACTATCACCCATTTTGTCGCCGTGAATGAGGATATAACCGAGCGCAAGGAATCTGAAGAAAAAATCCGCATGTTGAACAGCGAGTTGGAAAAACTGGCATTGACTGATTACCTGACGAATTTATATAACCGTCGTTATTTTATGCAGCGTGGCGCAGAAGAATTCAGGCGCGCCCATCGAAACAGACAACCCCTGGCGCTTTTGATGCTGGATCTTGATGAGTTCAAAAAAGTGAATGACCGCTACGGGCACGAAGCCGGCGATTTGCTGCTCCAGCAAGTGGCAGACGTGATGAAATCCAGCCTGCGGGAAATTGATCTATTGGGTCGCCTGGGCGGTGAGGAGTTTGCGGTCCTATTGCCAAATACCTTGTTGGAAGATGCAGTATTGTTGGCGGAACGGGTGCGGCATTCTATCGCGAACCTGTCTATGCTCTGGCCGGGCCAGGATTTGAGTAGTACGGTCACCATCAGTATTGGCGCAGCGGCTTATACAGATGCAATGTTGGGCATCGACGATCTGCTCAGGAATGCCGACGCGGCGTTGTACCAGGCCAAGCATAGCGGACGGAACTGCGTGGTTGTGTATGCAGATTTTGCTGAAAATTGCCTTGACATTTCCCAAAGAATATAAGATAATATTAAAGCAGTTGATTAGAGTGCCCCCCTCACTCTAGTCAACTGCATTTTTGTTAATTATGGGAAAACTATCCGGAAAAGTAGCCATCGTGACCGGCGCAACCAGTGGTATTGGCCGCGCAACCGCGCTTCTCTTTGCTGAAGAAGGCGCAACTGTGGTTTTTAGCGGCCGGCGGGCACATTTAGGCCAGGCTCTCGAGATGCAGTTAAAACAGCGGGGCGGGCAGGTTTTGTTTGTCGAAACTGATCATACCCAATCTGAGCAGTGCGCCCGCCTGGTTGCATCTGCCGCGCAGACCTTTGGTCATATCGACGTTTTGTTCAACAATGCCGGTATTGTCACGAAGGGCACCGCAGAAACTACCAGTGAAGAAGATTGGGATCAGACCATGGCCTTGAATGTCACGGCTGTGTGGCGCATGTCCCGGCTGGTCATACCTGAACTGCGCAAGGCGGGCGGCGGCGTGATTGTCAATAACGCTTCGGACTGGGCCGTGGTGGGCGGGAAAGGCGCGCTGCCTTATGCAGTCAGCAAAGGCGCGGTGGCCCAGATGACCAAAAGTATGGCGCTTGACCATGCCACGGAGAACATTCGCGTAAATGCAGTCTGCCCGGGGGATACCTTTGTGGAGAGATGGCTGGAGAAAGGTTATTTCGAGCATTCCGACGCTGTCACGCTTGAAGCAGCGAAAGCAGAATCAGCCGCCTATCTGCCAATGAAACGCTTTGGATATCCGCAGGAAATTGCGCGCGCGGTCCTTTTTTGGGCTTCGGACGATTCGTCCTTTGTCACCGGGCATTTACTGTTGGTGGACGGGGGCAATACCGCGCAGTAACAGGCATGGTGCCTGGGGGACCATTATTTGATTTTCGTTAGCGTTTTGTTTGCCAGTGACCTGGTAGCTTGACAAATGCTTTCGCGAGGTATATATGTATTAGTGTACTTAACTAATATGCATACTTAACTATGATAGATTTAGTCCAATTGATCGCTGCTATCCGCCAATGAATGGAAAATTTTCCACCTGTTCCGTCTGCGGGTGGACACGTTAGGTCAAGGCTTCCGGGCTCTCCTGCCGTAGTTTGATATTCTGATGAATCACCACTACCGGCATACTTGTGGCCTCTCGGATATGGGCGCACACTGGCAGATCAGCTTTGCCAGCCAGGCGGTAGAAATGTTGGTTAAGAAAGGAATTTGACCGTGCAAGCCTCTCAAAGTATGTCCCGGCGCGCTCCGCGCCAATCGATGGCCTCTCAAGGCAATGTTATTCGACGAGCCTCACGCTACCTGTGGAATTATCGCGGCCAGGCTTCTCTGCCTTATATTTTCCTGTTTGTGGCTACGCTCTCGCAACTGGTCGTTCCTCGCTTGATCCGCAGCATCATTGATGCGGTTACGAGCGGTGTCATCGCAGCAAAGATGCTTGAGGCGCTGGATAGAATCCCAGCCATGGCCATGTCTCAAGCCTTGCCGAAGGTCCTGGAATTTCTGAAATATGATTCCACCTGGACCCAGGCGCAGCTGGTTAACCAGTTGACTGCGGATAAAACTAACGCACCTACCCAGTTAATTCAGGCGGGGTTGTTGATTGTGGGGTTTGCAGTATTACGCGGTGTCTTTGCTTTTTTGCAATCCTACTGGGCCGAGCGAAATTCGCAAGCAGTTGCCTTCGACCTGCGTAATGACCTGTATGCCAAGATCCAGCGCCTGTCGTTTTCGTACCATGACCAGAACCAGACCGGCCAGCTGATGATCCGCGCCACGGATGATGTCGAGAAACTGCGTCTGTTCCTGGGCCAGGGTTTGTTGCAGCTCGTCGGCGCCATTCTACTGTTGACTGCCACCCTTATCATTTTGTTTACCACCAATTCTCAGCTGGCTCTGGCCACGATCTGGATCATGCCGGTTGCGCTGGTCCTGTTTATGTTTTTTGGCAGTGTCAGCCAGCCTCTTTTTTCAAAAGTCCAACAAAAACTATCGGCTTTGAACACCATCCTGCAGGAAAACCTGGCAGGGATCAAGGTTGTCAAAGCGTTCACCCGTGAAAAGAGCGAAGAAGTCAAGTTTAAGGCCGCGGCTGATGAATTGATGGCACAGCAGATCGTCATTGCGCGCTTGTTTACCTTTCTGATGCCGTTGGTCTTTCTGATCGCCAATTTGGGGCAAGCCTCCATGCTGTATGTGGGCGGCCGGCAAATCATCCTGGGTACTCTCAGCCTTGGGGAGTGGCAGGAATTCAGTATGTACCTTATGTACATCTTTTTCCCGGTTGCCCAGCTTGGCTTTATCATCACCCAGTTTGGACAGGCAGCGGCCTCGGCCACTCGCATTTTTGAGATATTGGACGCCAAATCGGATGTGACCGACAAGCCCGGCGCTATAGACCTGCCGCAGGTTACCGGCAATATAAATTTCGAAAATGTCACTTTCCGTTATGTGGGCGGCGGTGAACCGGTATTGGATCATGTCAATTTTGCAGCCAAACCCGGTCAAGTCATCGCTCTCTTGGGAGCCACCGGTTCCGGGAAAACATCCATCATCAACCTTCTGCCCCGATTCTACGACCCTACCGAGGGGCGCATTACCATCGATGGACATGATCTGCTGGATGTAAGGCTCGAATCACTGCGTGCTCAGATCGGGGTTGTGCTGCAAGAAACCACCCTTTTCGCTGGCAGCATTCGTGACAATATTGCTTTTGGTAAGCCGGAAGCCACGGATGAAGAGATCGTGGCTGCGGCCAAAGCGGCGGCAGCGCATGATTTCATCCTTTCCTTTGCGGAAGGTTACACCACTCCCGTCGGTGAACGCGGTACCACCCTTTCGGGGGGGCAGAAACAACGTATTGCCATCGCGCGCGCCTTATTGCTTAACCCGCGTATTCTTATTCTGGACGATTCAACTTCCAGCGTAGACCTGGGTACAGAGGCTACCATCCAGGCCGCTCTGGATACGCTGATGAAAGGTCGTACATCCTTCGTTATCGCCCAGCGTATCAGCACCGTTATGAATGCTGATCAAATCATTGTGCTCGACAAAGGCAAAGTGGTTGCCATCGGGAAACATGCCGACCTGCTTGAAGAAAATGAAATTTATGCCGAAATTTATACGTCGCAGTTGATTGGCGACGAGAAGTAGGATTATTCTTATGATGCGTGGTCATGGTTTATTAGAGCAAGAAACATCCAAGCCAAAAAGTGCCGGCGCAACGCTTGGCCGTTTAGGGCGGTATTTTGCGCCTTTCTGGCCGGCCTTGTTGATGGCGGCGTTTTTTGTCATTATCGCCACCTGGGCCCAGGTGACTACCCCCGAACTGACTGGTCAATTGGTGGACTGCTACCTTTCCCCGGCGGTGGCCTCCAGCAGCCTGAGTTTTCCGGGGGCTGCTACCGACCAAAGCAGTCCCAGCTCCAACTGCTGGTTGTCTGCCGATAAACAAGCCGATGGCCTGACCCAAAACATTATTAAAAATGTCTTTTCGCTGGGCGGATTGGCCGCTCCCAAAACAGATGGCAGCCAGACAAACGATGAGCGCCTGGCTGGCCTGGTGCGCATGATTTTGCTGATCATTGTCCTGTTTGTGCTTGGCTCCGTTCTGACTGGGACGACTTTTTTCTCCATGACCTGGGCCGGACAGCATGTGCTGCGCTCGCTGCGCACTGAGGTTTTTGAACACCTGCATCGCTTACCGGTCGGTTATTATGCGGAACACGAGGCTGGTGATCTGATGAGCAGGATCACCAACGATACTGAAACGATTAACCAGGCCATCAGCTTTGCGCTGGTCAATGTGGCCAGCGGCGCGCTGCTCTTGGTTTGGATTGCCTACAATATGCTCAGCAAAAATATTCCCTTTGCGCTGCTCAGCATGGCGGTTACCCCGTTGATGGTCATTGTCACGTTGTACTTTTCTGACCAGGCGCGCAAGGCTTTCCGTAAAAGTCGCAAAGAAATGGGTTCGGTCAACGCTAGCCTGCAGGAAAGTATCTCGGCTGTGCGTGAAGCGCAAGCCTTTAACCGCGCGGAAGAGAATATTGATAATTTCCGGGTCACCAATGCTGCCAATCGTGATGCCAATGTGCGCGCTGTGACCTTTACCGCTGCCCTGGCGCCCGCCCTTGAAGCGCTTGGTTACCTGGCCCTTGCCATTGTTGTCGGGGCCGGTGGGTTGGCCTTGCTCAATGGGGCAACTTTATTTGGAACGGCTGTTTCGCTTGGCCTGGTCATCACCTTCCTGGCGTATGTGCAACGTTTTAACCAGCCCATCCAGCAAATCTCGGTGCTTTGGTCTAATATTCAGAGCGCCATTGCTGGCGCGGAACGCATCTTTGGCCTGCTTGACGAAAAGCCTGCCATCGTGGATGTGCCCAATGCCGAGGACATGAAAACGATCCGAGGCTGGGTTGAGTTCAGAAACGTGTCCGCTGAATACAAGCCTGGCGAACCGGTGCTCAAGGGTGTCAATTTCATTGCTGAGCCAGGTCAAACGGTTGCCATTGTTGGGCCAACCGGCGCGGGGAAAACAACCATCATCAACCTGATCCCGCGTTTTTACGACGTGACAGGCGGCGTAGTGACCATTGATGGTACCGATGTTCGCGAAGTGGCCGCCGAATCCTTGCGTAAACAGATCGGTATTGTCCTGCAGGATACCTTCCTGTTCAGCGCCTCTGTTATCGAAAACGTCCGTTTCGGCAATCCGGATGCCAGCGACGATGAAGTCCGTGCCGCCATTGAGCTGGCTCACGCCGACAGCTTCATCGACCGTCTGCCCGAAAAAATGCAGACCGTGCTTGGTGAACGCGGTTCTGGCCTCAGCCAGGGACAGCGCCAACTGCTTTCGATTGCGCGCGCTGCGCTGGCCAGCCCCAAGATTCTCATTCTAGATGAAGCCACATCCAGTGTCGATACCCGCACCGAGCGCCTGATTCAAAAAGCCCTCGAGAAACTGCTCAAGGGTCGCACCAGCTTTGTTATTGCCCATCGCTTGAGTACTATTCGGAATGCAGATGTCATTTTGGTGCTGAAAGATGGTGAGATTATCGAACGCGGCAAACATGCAGAGCTGCTCGCTCAAAAGGGTTTCTATTTTGACCTTTATATGAGCCAGTTCAAAAAACAGGAAGAAATCGAAGCGCTTTTGCAGCAATAATCTCATAACACCAGGGCAGTTCTCAGCATGGTTTTATTGCAATCTAGCCCAGTGCTGATTCAAAACGAGCATTGCGGGTCACACGCCAACGAACAGCGGTTGTTCGAACATGTACTTCCCAATCAACGAGTGGCGGTGTTTCGTCACTCGTTTTCGCTTTCGTAAGTTTGGCTCCTAAAATCTGATGTAAATCGGTGACATCTGTGATCCTGCCTGTGGTTTTTATGCTATCATCATATTGTCAAAAAATTATCTGGAAGGGATATTATGTGCCCAGCAAATCGACATGGCCATATGGCGAGCGAAAACAAGGATCGAAAGGATTCGAATCCAGATGATTTGCGCGAGCTTTCAGAGAACTTGGCCCAGGAAAAGCCTGCCCAACCTGGGCCGGCAGCCTCTCATTTATCTGCGCAGGCAGAACAAGATGATGGCAATATTCGATCCTTTGAAAAATTAAAAATGACTGCGGATAAGGCGCGCCAGGCCTTCGCGAATGAAATGGCAATTCAATAGTACAGGCTTGCTCTGGCAAGCCTGTACGCGCGTTCAGATCCGGTTGATGCTTTCCTGGAATATGATTTATTGGCTGGCCGAGAAGCTTGCTACGGTCTGCTTGGTTCGTTTGTTGAGCAGCAAGCTGATCTGGATGGAATGAAGCGCCTGGCTGAAGCATTGAATGATATTCCCAGGCAGATCCAGACCATAATCAGCCAGGTGACCCTGCAGATCACCCTTGGGAATTATGCAGTCGCGCGGCAAACTGCTGAAACGGGTCTAAAACTTGCGCTCAGCCTGCAGACTGGCAATTGTAGCCTGCAGGCTGGATGTTTAACTTCCCTGGGTGTCGCATTAAATAAGTCAGGTGATTTCGAAAATTCACTTAGCTCGCATAAGGAAGCCTTGCATATTTATCGTGAGCTGGGTGAGGCAAAAGGTGAGGCGTTAAGTTTAAGATGTTTGGCCGATTGCCTGAAGGATATGGGACAATCTGTCCTGGCGCAAGAATATGCCGAACAATCCTGCGCGCTTTACCACACTATAGGTGAGCAGTCTGGCCAGGCGCACTGCTTTAATATTCTGGGAATTGTTACCAGTGACCTGGCGCAGGCGCGTATCTATTATGAACAATCCCTGTTGATTTTTCAGACCGTTGGTGATTACGCATGGCAGGCAAACCTGTACAACAATTTGGGACTGGTCTATTGGCGAATGGGTCTATATGGCAAGGCGCGCGACTACCTGGAGCAGGCCGTGCAGACTGTGCGGGATATACGCGGACATTCCAGCCTGGCCAGCTTTTTGGAAAGCCTGGGTCGGATCTATATTGAGCTGGGCAAATATGATGAAGCTCAGCATGTCCTGACAGAAGGGTGTGATTTATCCCGCGAGATTGGCGATAGGTTGTCAGAGTCAATGTATTTGATGATGTTGGGGCGTGTGGCGCTGGCAGGCGGAAAATTGGAAAAAGCCAGGGACTTGATCCAGCTGGCTCGCGATATGCAACGCAGTATGGGCACCCCCGGTTACCTGGTGACGTCATTGGCCTGGCTGGGCGCTGTCTTTCTAAAAATGGGTGATTACAAATCGGCCCGCCTGTTTTCAGAACAGGCCATTGCGCAGCTCGAATTGACCGGAAGGGTTAGCGAATATCCCAGCCAGGATGTCTGGTGGTTTCACTACCAAATCCTAAAATCAGAATTGCTCAGAGCAGCTCGAAACTTTGATCCAACCATGCACATGGAAGACCTGGTGCTTGATGAACCAGCCTGGAAATGTCTGCGGAATGCCCGCGATTCTATGCTGGCTGGTATTGCGACCTTGAGTGACAATGGATTACGCCGCAATTATTTAAATAAAGTCAAATTTAACCGGGAAATCCTTTTTGAATGGGCGCTTTTTTCGGTAAAACGACTCGAAATGGGTGATTTTCCCAAGCCACTGGAAGAACTTGGCCCTGAACCCGAGACAGAATTTTCGACCGAATCTGTGCATACTCATGTCAGGTTGAAGCGTTTGTTGGATATCAGTTTGCAAATGAATGCGACTCTCAACCCCGATACCCTGCTGGATTTCGTCATCGACAATGTGATTGAATTGAGTGGCGCGGAGCGCGGCTTTTTAGCTTTTGTACAAGAGACAGGCGAATTGGATTTTAAGGTTGAGCGTGGCATGGATCAGGTAGAAATTAAGATTTCGGATTATCCTCAGATCCAGTCTGTCCTTGAGCAAGTAATCCAGGCGAGAACGCCGGTTTTGCTTGAATATGCTGATGGGCAGGAGGCCCTAACCGAAGGGTTGAGAAACCAGTTGACCCAGCGCTCAGCAATCTGCTTGCCCTTATTAAGGCGTTCCGAATTGATCGGGATGATTTATGCCGATAATCACTGCATCAGCGGTCGCTTTATACAGGCAGATGTGGATTTGTTGTCTATTTTTGCAAACCAGGCGGCAACTGCCATTGAAAATGCGCGCCTTTTCCGCGAACGGGAACGCCGGATCACAGAACTGTCCATTCTCGATGAGATTAGCCGGTCACTCTCTTCTACCCTCAATTTGGATGAACTGCTAGAGACAGTCTACCAGCAGGTTGGTCGTCTGTTTGATGTGACCAATTTCCACATCGCTACATACCAGGAGGGTGATACTGAATGGGTGGGGGCTTATCAAATGGATCAAGGTCAGCGACAACCAATGGTACGGCACGAGTTGGGACTGGGTCTGACCGGGTATATTTTGCGAAACCGCCTGCCGATATTGCTGCACTCCAGCGCCGAAAGCCGGTCCTTCAAGGAAGCGCATGGAATCCCGCCTGTTGGTGCGCTGGCTGAATCTTGGATGGGCGTGCCGCTCATCGCTGCGGATAAGGTTGTTGGGGTCATGGCTATTCAGAGCTACGAATGCGATCATCTTTTCGATGACCATGCCTTAAATCTGTTCTCAACGATCAGCCCCCAGGTCGCCATCGCCATCCGCAACACACGCTTATATGAAGAAAAAAGCCGCGCAAACAGGGACCTTGAATCTTTCAGTTACTCTGTTTCGCATGACTTGCGCGCCCCCATTCGGGCGATTAATGGGTTCAGCAGTATTTTGCTTGAAAATCACTACGACCAGTTGGATGATGAAGGTAAACAATACCTCAAGCGGGTGAATGCGGCTGGACTGCGCATGGGCGTATTGATCGATGATATATTAAGGCTTTCACGGGTTACGCGTGGTGAGATCTGGCGTGGGCTGCTTGATTTGAGCCAAATGGCCCAGGCGGTTATTAGCGACCTTCAGAATACGTCTCAAGATCGCCAGGTTGAAGTGCTCATTGCCCCTGATTTGAAGGTCAACGCTGATCCAAATTTGCTACGTATCGTTCTAGAAAACCTGCTGGGAAATGCCTGGAAATTTACGCAAAAACACCCCACAGCCAGAATAGAACTGGGCGTTACAAAAAAAGATGACCAGACCACTTATTTTGTGCGCGATGACGGGGCTGGCTTTGATATGGCTTACGCTGCCAAGTTGTTTGGCGCTTTTCAACGTTTGCATCCGGCCACAGAATTTGATGGTACTGGTATCGGTTTGGCAACTGTCCAGAGGATTATTCAGCGGCATGGCGGTTCGATTTGGGCCGAGGCCGCTCCTGAACAGGGGGCTACTTTTTATTTTACTCTTCCGGGTTAGGCGGGTCTTGCGCATAAAACCGTTGTCGCCAATCTTTGAAAAAAGATTGGCGACAACGGTTTTGCTTCAGGTCGAAAATTTCTAATGGGCTGAAATGTACGGCATGGCCGAGCGTTCGACAGCCTCGACCGGTAAGACATCCAGCAGTTGATAAGCGCGGCTGCCCAGGCCCAATTTTTCAGCATACTCGAGGGCTATATACGGATCCTTATGGGGTCCGTGCAGCCAGCGGAAGGGATGTCCTTCGCGCGTATGTACTTCCATCACTGTTGGTAGGTTTTCTTCGATTAACTGCGTTTTACCGGTTATATCCAGTACAGCCTGGTCAATCGCAACAATATCGTTCGAACCAAAAACACCCGCGTCTGGCAAGATCGGCATAGATGTGAACCCGAAACAGTCGCATACCGGGGTCATGTGCGTGGCCAGGGCCAGGTTTATGACTTTTTCTTTGGCAAAGGTTGAAAGAACCACTTGCGCGGAAATTGCTACCGCTTCCTGGAAGCTGTGGAAGTTGACGGGATCAATTTTCAAGCTGCCGCTGGGAGCCACCTTCAGGCAGCGCCCGCACTGGTTGCACTGTTCCATGTGCAGATGCAGTTGTCCGGCATTTTCTTTAGACTCGACCAGTGCTTCAAAAGGACAGGCTGCCAGAATGCGTTGGCGGTCAGCCGGGTCAGGGCATTTTTCGGGAAACCAATACGGGTCATAGTGCATGACATCATGCATTGCGCTGCGGGTTTCACCCGCCATGCAGCCCAGGGCAATATTCTTGAATGCGCCCCCAAAACCACAGCTCGGATGTCCTTTGATGTGGGCAAAGTTGACCATAAAGCTGGAATCCTGGATCAATCCGGCCACTTTCCAGCTTTTTATGCTCTTATAGGGCAGCTCATGGTCATAGAAATATTTTTCATCGGGACCGGCCGCCGGATAAACCGGGCAGCCGATTACTTCAGATGCGTAGCCGCGTTGTTCAGCTCCGGCGGCATCCCAGTTAATATCCACTACGAAGGGCTTTCCGCCGCCATCTTTGATCGCCTGGACTACCCGGCGCACAAACACCGGGTGGATGGTCGAGTAAACCATATTGTTGCCGGTGTGCATTTTGATCGCGACCGTTTCATCTTTGACGCGCTCGCGCAGTTGCAGCTTGTTGATGATTAGATCGAGCTTTGCGGGGAGCGTCTCTTTTGCTTCCAGGCGCGCTTGCCTGGCCGAACCGAAGAATACAGTGCTGGTCATTCCTTGCCATCCTTTCAAATGTCCGCCTTGTTGCGCGGGGGAACTCCATAGGTTTCATTGCCCAGTGCCAAGGGAATAATCGTTCCATCTCCAACACTGGGAAACCTCCATTACAATCGCCGTCATTATAAAACGAACCGCTGTTTTCTGGTTGTCCTGGCAGGTTTTTGTGAGTTTTGTCATGACACTGATCAGTTTCAATATGTTTTTCGGAGCCATTCTGTGGTTAAATAGGTTAAGAGGAGCGATATTATGGAAACCACTCACGAAGGTCACGGTTCTGGGTACGCTGATTTTCTAAAACAATATCCTGATTATGAATCTACTTTACATATCGACAAATTACGCGCTGAAGATTACCGCCGCCTGGATCAGGATGAACACATTTATCTGGATTATACCGGAGCCGGAATTTACGCTGAGTCGCAAGTCAAAAAACACCAGCAGATCCTACTAAAAAATACCTTCGGGAACCCTCACTCGTCGAACCCAACCTCCAGGGCAGCCACCCAATATGTTGAATCAGCGCGAGCCTATGTGCTTGAGTATTTCAAGGCCGATCCGGTTGAATACGACGTTATTTTCACTGCCAATGCCAGCGGCGCTCTTAAAACCGTTGGCGAGTCATATCCCTTTTCTCAGGGAGATCAATACCTTCTGACCTTTGATAATCACAATTCAGTGAATGGCATCCGCGAATTCGCGCATGGCAAAGGCGCACTGGTCACTTATATTCCCATGTCTCTGCCTGAGATGCGCATCGATGAGAGTATTCTCGTTGCCGCCTGGGAGAAGGCCAGGCCAGCTGGCAATAATCTCTTCGCTTATCCGGCTCAGTCCAATTTTTCATCCGTGAAACACCCCCTGGAGTGGATTGAAAAAGCCCAATCCAAAGGCTGGGACGTGCTGCTCGATGCTGCTGCGTTTGCCCCGACCAATCCGCTTGACCTTTCCCGGTGGAAGCCAGATTTTGTCCCGCTCTCGTTTTATAAAATTTTTGGCTATCCCACTGGCTTGGGAGCCTTGCTGGCCCGCCGGCAAGCGCTGCGCAAATTGCACCGCCCCTGGTTCGCGGGGGGTACCATCACTGTGGCCTCTGTTCAGGGCGATAAATTTTACCTGGCCGAGGGTCATACCGCTTTTGAGGATGGCACAATTGATTTTTTGAATATCCCGGCAATTGAAATTGGCCTGAAACACATTCAGGCCATCGGTATAGAGAGTATTCAACGGCGGGTGCGCTGTCTGA
Organism: uncultured Anaerolinea sp.; assembly: GCA_964536185.1. Lineage (GTDB taxonomy): Bacteria > Chloroflexota > Anaerolineae > Anaerolineales > Villigracilaceae > UBA5195. Next base: position 30,928 of record CAZHWV010000006.1, read on the forward strand.
GTGGCTGGTTGCTGGAAAAATTAACTTCCATGCGCCATGCCAGCGGTACGCCGCTGGTTCGATTATACGGTCCGCTGACAACCGAAGCGCGCGGTGGGGCGGTTACGGTCAATTTCTACAATGGACGGGGTCAGACCATCGACCACCGCGCGATTGAAGAAGCCGCCAACAAGGTCAACATCTCGTTGCGCACAGGCTGTTTCTGCAACCCTGGGGCTGGGGAACTGGCTCTTGGCATCTCGCGGGTTGAGTTGGATGTCTGCTTTAATGGGCCTGGCCACGAGAATCGCCTGACGATAGATGATTTCCGCCTGTGTATCGATGGTAAATCTAGCGGTGCTGTGCGTATTTCGGTTGGGACGGTCACCAATTTTAACGATGTCCAGGGCTTTCTGCGTTTTGCGCAAAGCTTACTTGAGTTGTAGAATGCCCTGCCCTTAGCCTGGCAGCCAACCGGGATTATATTTTTTTAGGTCCCAAGGCATGCCCAGCATCACGACAGTGATGTTGTCGTGCCCGCCGCGTTCGCAAGCCATTTCGATTAACGCCTGTGCCGACTGTTGGAGGGTGCGGCCAAGGGTCGCGTTCAATAGCTCGTCGTCGTGAACCAGGTCGGTCAACCCGTCACTGCACAACAGGATGATATCACCGGGGGCCAGGGTCATGCCTTGGTTGGCTCGAGCGTGTTTATCGTTATCACCAGGTTTCAAGAAAAGACGCAGGTCGGGCTCAGGGGGTTCTTCGGAGCCGAGATAGCGACGAATGACATGCAAATTGGGATGGTTTTTGATGCCGGCTGTAGGGTCGAGAATCTTTTTGTCCAGGGCTTCCTGTACCCAGGTATGATCGCGTGATAATTGTTTGATCTGCTGCTCGCGAATGAGATAGATGCGCGAATCACCCGCGTATGCGATATAAAGCTGCTGTCCGATGACCCAGGCGCAGGCAGCCGTGGCTCCCATGCCCGTGTAGCTTGAATCCTGCTCAGCTTGTTGGACAATGGCCTCGCTGGCCCGGTAAAAACTATTCTCAAACACAGCCAGGGGGTGACCGCCTTCGCGCTTTTCCACATCTGCGCTGATCAGATTCACGGCCAGTTCCGAGGCTACCTCCCCGGCTTTGTGTCCCCCAATTCCATCCGAGACGATCGCAAAGACAGATGGTGTCGGGTTCATTGCGCTGATGACATGTGCCGACACTGCGAAGTTGTCTTCGTTATTTTTGCCAGTCATGCCAGGATGGGTCTGGGCGGTAACGTAAAGATGAGCGCGGGCGGTACGAATCATCGGTCTTAAATGGGTGTGATGGTTGGTTTGGGGGTAGCCGGCGGTTTTGCCAGGACGAAGCGATAGGTCAGATTGCCAAAGTGTATCACATCTCCATGCTCGAGGATATGTCCTGCCTGGGGGCTGAGCTCATAGTTAACCCAGGTTCCGGCCGTGGAGTTTTGGTCCAACAAGGTAAATGTATTATTCTCAGTGCGCCTTAGGCGGGCATGCAAACCGGATAAGGAAGGATCGTCAAGCACAATGGTCGCCTGTGTGGGATCTGAGCCAAAGGTGATCTCCTGCCCGTTTAAGGAGATCGGGTCACCTTTCGTTGGTTTGCCATCCGATGTGAACTGTACGAAATAAGCCGGAGGCGGTGCTTCTTTGCGGCGCAGCCATGGGAAGGGGTTGGCTCGCCCGGCGCTGGGCGCCGCTACGTTGGTCTGGATAGGTTGTGTCAGCGGGTCAAGCTGTGCGGCCCGCGCTTTGCGGCGTTCCGACAGGCTGGTCAGGCCCTTGCGTCCACCCAGGATGATGATGCCCAGCACGACAGTGCCCGCCAGGACCATGAAGGCGATTGTGACTGCCGCGCGATTGCGCAAGATTAACCCGGCCATACCCCCTGGCGGTTGGACGATTGTCACCTGTACTGGCACTTCCGCGCTCATCTGGCTCAAGCCGAGAATATCCTCGGCTTCCACCTGCAGGGAATGGTCGCCGCTGGTCAGGTAACCACTCAAATTCCAGGTGAAACGGTTAAATGGTTCAGACGTATTTTCGGCGATCTTCAGCCCGTCGACAAACAGAGCGGTGCGTTTTATTGGGCGTTGATGGCCGTCAGGAAATTCCACCAATGCAGAAATTTCCTGTTGGGTCGGCGTAAAACTTTCCAGGTCAAAAGGTGTCTCGGGGTTTTGGCGCACAATCTGAATGGGCGCGGAAAGCAGGGCTGCGCTGGGCGGTTGGATATCCAGTGGAAAGTTCACCGCCTGGCTGGTCAGTGCCAGGTTGGCGCTGTTAACCTGGACCGACAGGGTATGCTTGCCACCTGTCCGAATTTTTGAACTGTAGGTTAACTGGTAGATATTTCGAAGCGACGAAAACCACTCTTCGGGGTTTGGCAGCGTTTCGCTGCCTGTAAATGTGACGAAGCGGCCGCCTGTGGCCAGCGCCAGGTCCTGCAAAGCCAGCGCTCCCGGGCTAAGCTGAAAATCGGCTGAATCGGTGATCCAAACGTAAACCCGCACGTGGGCCTGATTGGCCCGGCTGATCATGTCGTTAATGCTGTTCTGATCTTTCAGCCCCAGATGTCCTGAGACCAATAAAATTGATTTCTTGACCGTTGCGCCATTTTCCATTTCCTGGGAGGCATCCAGGGCGAAAGCCAGCGCCGCCAGGCTGTTGCTGGATGTGCGCGGGGCAGGGTCAAAACCATCCAGGCGGGCTTTCCATTCGGCTGGCGTCAGATGCGATGCAACCATTCCGCCGTTCCAGACCAGGGCCAGCTTATCTGAGCTGTCAGATGCGAGCGAGGCTGCCCAATTGTCCAATGTGCTCCGAATCTTATCGTAGCGCGAAAGGCCCAATCCATCCCGCACCGCCAGCGCCGGATCCGAGTTGATCGCCAGAACAAAGCTTAACGGTGTGTCAAGGCTTTCCAGGGTATCCGGTGTGATCTGTTCGCCGTTTTCCAGGATGGATACACTTACGGGGGTCAGGTTGGTGATGAAATTACCCTGGTCGTCAAAAGCATCCAGGTAAGTTGTTAAAATGGGAAATCGGTTTGTGTCTGGGAAGCTGATGGTGGCAAAAGCCATGCCCTGGGCGCGCGCTGACGCAACGCCCGCGAGAATGATCAGGCTTATGACGAGCATGAGTATTGGTGATTGCCGGGCAATTCGAATTTGAGACAAGGTTGGTTTTCCTGGTTCCATTTATCCACCAGAATCATACCCGAAAAATACAAAGACGCGAAGCCTTTTGCAAACAGGTCTTTGATGGAAATCTTAGCCAGGCGCAGCCCAGGCCAGTAACTGGTAAGGATGAATTGGTCTTTTTTCCTATCTAACTCGGGTAGAATTAAGGCATGTCTAAACAAAAATATTACGTTGTCTGGAAAGGACGTCTCAGCGGAGTATTCAACTCGTGGGAGACGTGTTCAGCGCAAGTCTCTGGTTACACTGGCGCGGAATTCAAGTCTTTTGAAAGCCTATCTGCGGCGAAGAGTGCTTACCAGAAAACTTACAGCGATTTTGTGCGCCAACCGGCAGGCAGAACGGGGCCACCGAAAGAGGTTTTGATAAAATCGCTGGCTGCTCAGCCCGGCGTGGAACCGACGAAAATGGTCCTGGCGAAACCGGCGCTCCCTTCCATCAGCGTTGATGCGGCCTGTTCCGGGGTGCCTGGTCCGGTCGAATGGCGTGGCGTGGAGACCCAGACCAGAAAAGAATTATTCAGGTTCGGCCCATACCCGGCCGGAACCAATAACGTGGGTGAATTTTTAGCCATCGTCCAGGGCTTGCTCTGGCTCAATGAGAGACAACTCAGTTGGCCGGTCTATTCGGATTCGAAAAACGCCATCTTATGGGTCAGGCTCAAAAAATGCCGCACCAAATTAATCCAGACGACAAGAAACGCCGGATTGTTTGAGTTGATTGCCACAGCAGAATCCTGGTTGGACGAAAATCGTTATTTGAACAAAATCTTGAAGTGGGAAACGCGGGCCTGGGGTGAAAACCCGGCCGACTTCGGCAGGAAATAGAAGGATTAATTTTTGATGTTTAGGCGAAAAAACATCTCAAATTATTCCAGCAAGCGGACGCTACCAATTTATTTTTTTCCCTTCTGACTACGGAGTTCCTATGAACACAGCTTTATTGATTATCGATATCCAGAATGATTACTTCCCGGGTGGCAAGATGGAACTGGAAGGCGCGCTCGCCGCCGCCCAGAAAGCCGGTGCGCTGCTGCAGTGTTTCCGCGAACACGGCGGGCAGCATGTCCACATTCAGCACGAATCACGCAAGCCGGGCGCGACTTTTTTCATCCCTGGCACGGACGGCATCCGAATTCATGACCTGGTGGCGCACTTCGAAGGTGAGCCAATCACGCACAAGCAGTTTCCCAACAGCTTTCGCGAGACCGATTTGTTGGAGTTGCTCAAAAGCTGGGGGACCGAGCGTGTCGTGATTTGTGGCATGATGACTCACATGTGCGTGGATGCGACGGTGCGCGCGGCAGCGGATTTCGGCTTTCAGGTGATTGTCGTCGAGGATGCTTGCGCGACGCGCGCATTGACCCACGGTGGAACAAGCGTCCCGGCGGCGCATGTTCAGGCAGCCTTCCTGGAGGCTTTTAAGTCATATGGCGCTTTGATGACCACTGAGACAGTTATCTCGCGCCTCGGCGCGGAACAGGCGCATTAGTCTTTTTTCTACACAAACTTCGCGTTCTTTGTGTTTTCTGGTTGATAAAAATAAAAATAACCATCTCTGGCTAACCAGCGAGCGCCACCGACAGCGCTCGCTGGAGTTTTGTCGATAAATATATAGACTTATAGTTTGCAGCGTTTTTGGGCATAATCATTTTTGAAGCTTATCGTGCGCATTGTTTGGTTTTGAAAAAGCGGCCAGGAGTTGCAAACAGTTCATCGATCATAAGCAAAGGATCAAATAGAGAAGATTGCAGCAACACCCCTGGCCCGGACAAGCGCCGTTCTGTGAGTACCATCCGTTATAATCATCCTTGACACGAGCTATCACGGGGTTATAATCTAAATCACAAAGATAACGCGGAGACAAGTACCTGCCCGCCCTTTCAGAGAGCCGCCGGTTGGTGCAAGGCGGCAGGCAAAGCAGAGAAATCCCCTCCGGTGGCTGGATAAAAGCGGGCGAAACCCGTCCAAACAGCCTGTTGCTCTCGTAGGGGCCGCCAATCTGGCCGTAAGAGAGACGGGGAAGCCCGTTATAGCGCAAACCGAGACTACCCTGCCCAAGGAAGCCAGGAACGGTAGTGAACGCAGGTGGTACCACGAGCCGCCCCTCGTCCTGCACAGGAGGGGCGGTATTTTTTTTCCAGACAGAGGAGGTACTACCATGTTAGACATCAATCTTATTCGTGAAAACCCCGAGCTGGTTCGTAAATCCCTTAGAGATCGCCAGGGCGACCCGGCTCCGGTCGATTCCATCCTGAAATTGGATGAACTCCGCCGCGGCCTGCTAGTGCAAGTGGAAACACTCAAAGCCGAGCGAAACGCTGTCTCGAAGGAGATCGGCCAAATGAAGGAGCCTGTCCAAAGACAGGTGAAGGTTGAAGCCATGCGCTCTGTTGGTGATCGGATCGCCGCTCTCGATAAGCAAATTTCCGATGTAGACAGCGAGCTTAAAGCCTTGATGGATATCCTGCCAAATATTCCTGATTCGCGAACACCTTATGGGGTCGACGACAGCGAAAATATTGTCATTAAGACTGCCGGGGAGCCGCGAAAATTTGACTTTGCTCCCAAAGCGCACTGGGATCTCGGTCCGGCACTGGGGATCATCGATTTTGAGCGGGGCAGCAAGCTGACTGGTTCGCGTTTTTACGTGCTGAGCGGCGCGGGCGCGCGTTTGCAGCGGGCCTTGATCGCCTGGATGCTCGATCTGCATACCTCTGGCCAGGGGTACCGCGAACAATATCTGCCCTTTATGGTCAAAACGGCAACTGTTTATGGCGCAGGACAGCTGCCCAAGTTTGCCGACAACCTATACAAGGATCATGAAGAAGACTACTATTTCGTGCCCACTGCTGAAATTCCGCTGACCGGGCTGCACATGGATGAGATTCTCGAAGAAGCGAGCCTGCCGCGTTATTACACTGCCTACACCCCTTGTTTCCGTCGCGAAAAAATGAGCGCAGGACGAGATGTGCGCGGGATCAAGCGCGGCCACCAATTCGACAAAGTGGAAATGTACATCTACTGCAAGCCCGAGGAATCGGAGGCTATGCACCAAAAAATGCTTAAGGATGCCGAAGAAACCTGCGCCGGGCTGGGGCTGCCTTATCGTGTCAAGCAACTTTGCACAGGCGATGTCGGTTTTGGTGCCACCATGACTTACGATCTGGAGGTCTGGGCGCCGGGTTGTGATGAATGGCTGGAAGTTTCCTCGGTCTCAAATGATACTGATTTTCAGGCGCGGCGCGCCAACATCAAGTATCGCCCGGCGGATGGCGGCAAGGTCCGGCTGCTTCACACCCTGAACGGATCGGGGCTTGGCCTGCCGCGCGCGTTGATCGCTGTGATGGAAAATTACCAGCAGGCTGACGGTTCGATCGTCGTGCCCGAGGTGCTGCGCCCCTGGATGGGCGGAATTGACCTGATCCGGTAGGAATAAATTAATAGGAACAGGCTTTGACAGACAGTTCCTATTTTATTGATAAACAATTATTAAAAATGACTGATTGGCCCCTGTTGAGTGAATTCTTGCTCCAATGGATCACCCTGACCTTTATGTTGGTCGGATTGGTCGGATTGGTGATTCCTATTTTCCCCGGGATCGTCGTGATCTGGCTGGCGACTCTTACCTATGCCATTATCGCAGCATTTGCAGGCAAAATGGGCGCTTGGGATTGGCTGTTATTTGGCCTGATCACCATTTTGATGATTGTCGGCAGTTTCATCGATAACATCATCATTGCCAAAAAGCTGCGCGAGACGGGTACGCCCTGGAAGTCGATTGGCATAGGCTATGCTGCCGGGCTGGTTTCCAGCCTATTCCTGACACCTTTCGCGGCCCTGTTGATCACGCCGTTGGCTTTGTACGCAGCTGAATACTGGCGGCTGCGCGATGCCCGCCAGGCGTTGGATTCGGCCAAAGGTTGGTTGATCGGTTTTGGCTGGACGTTCCTGGTTTTGGTTGCCATCGGGGCGCTGATGATTGCCCTGTGGCTGTTGTGGGTCTGGCTTTAAACTGGCTGGCTCGCATTAAAAACGAGGCTTAAAAACCTTGTGGATGGTGGTATATTAGCAATATAACTAACCTATCTGGATCGGTTACTGGAATCTTTCCAACCCTTTCGGAAGGAAATCAGCTCTCTTTCATCTGTGACTTACAGAAAGGTCATCCCATGCAAATTGTAACTGATACAGGAATGGATTTGTACCTGCCCCCGGAACTTATGCCCGAGATACCCATTCATGTTGTGCCTCACACCATTACTCTGGATGGAGTATCCTATCATAGCGGGGTGGATATTCAGCCCGCAGAACTTCAACTAAAGCTGATGGCGACCGAAAGCTTCCCGGTTACCTCGCAGCCAGCCGGGGGCGATTACGCGGCTATGTTTAAAAAATTGTGTGCCGGTGGTGACAAGGAAATTCTTTCGATCAACATGTCCTCCGGATTAAGTGGTACGGTAAACGCGGCCAAGGCTGGGGCGGAAATGACGCCTGAAGCGGATGTGACTATTGTTGATACAAAAACACTCTGCGCGGTGCAGGGTTGGCAGGTAGCTGCCGCCGCGCGGGCGCTCAAGGCTGGCTGGGGCAAGGATCAAATTATTGCACTGATTAAAAAAATTGGTGGCGCCAGTGAGAGTATATACACTTTGGATGAGTTGAAATACCTGATCCATGGCGGGCGGATAGGTCACATGAAAGGCCTGATCGCCTCTTTGCTGCATATTCGACCGATTATTGGGGTTGAAAAAGTTGGTGGAACCTATTCGCAGCTGGGCAATGCGCGCACGTTTGACCAGGCCTTGCGCGGTCTGGTAGATATTATGCTGAAATATCACAAGCCGGGCAGTAATCTGCGCGTGCAGGTTTTACACTCTTATAATGAGAAGGCTGTGCTGGCTCTGCGCGCAATGATCGCCCCGGTCTTCAACTGCACGTTTATGCCCATTAATTACATGTCCCCAGCTCTGGCTGCCCATACTGGGCCAAGCATGGTTGGCGTGGCTTTTGCTGCTATGGATATCTTCAAAGATCTTCCTTAGCCACTTTTCTTTTTTTTGAATGCAAATTGCCCAACATACTCGACATAAGAGGTCTGCTGGGTTGTTTCATATCCTTCACCCGCTTTGCGCTATCATTATCCGGGATAGCGGATGGAGAAGTGTTTTCTATTAAAACGCAGGTCCCGGTTTGTTGCGATTTAACAAAAAATGGCGGGTTTGGGTAACAGCCTGGTTGCAAGAGAAGGCCCTATGTTGGAAAATAAACGATCGAGTAAGTATATCCTGGCCATCGACCTGGGTACCGGTGGCCCAAAAGTAGGCCTGGTCAACCAGCAAGGACAGGTGGTCAGCAGTGCATCTGCTCCGGTGCAACTATTTTTCCTCCAGGATGGCGGCGCGGAACATGATCCGGCGGAATGGTGGTCGACCATTTCCAGCTGTGCGCGGCAGGTGATTCAGACTGCTGGTGTGCCGTCGGTAGCAATCATTGCGATTGCGGTTACCAGTATGTGGTCAGTTACCTTGCCGGTAGACGAGGCGGGCAAACCCCTGATGAATGTCATGTCCTGGATGGATGGGCGCGGCGGTCCGTACAACCGGAAGATCGTCAAGGGTTTCCCCAATATCCAGGGCTACAAATTAAGCACCTTGCTCAAGTATCTTGATCTGGTTGGTTTTCCTCCCACGCTCAAGGGGGTTGATGCGTTGGGACATATGCTTTTCATTAAGCATGAGCGCCCAGAGATTTACCGGCGGACGTATAAGTTCTTTGAACCGGTGGATTACATCAATATGCGCCTGACAGGCAAATTTGCTGCCACGCAGAACACGGTTTTGCCGATGATGATGGTCGATAACCGCCGGCTGGGCGTACAGGAATATGATCCCTGGCTGCTCAAGATGGGGGGCATCGAGCGCGAAAAACTGCCCGACCTGCTGCCTATCGACGGTATTTTGGGCGCTATCACCCCCACCGTTGCCAGCGAACTTGGGCTTTCACCCGGCACACTGGTGGTCTGCGGAGTCAACGATAACAGTTCTTCGGCCATTGGGGCGGGGGCTATCGCCGATTCTGAAGTGGCAGCGGTGATGGGCACTTCGGGCTACCTGGCGGCGCATGTCGTTATTAAAAAGACAGATATCGATCATTCGCTGGGCACCATGCCCAGCGGGATCCAGGGACGCTACCTCTTCTGGGGCGAGATGGCCAATAATGGCAAGGTGCTTGAATCCTACCTGAAAAACCTGGTCTATGCCCAGGATGGTTTTGAGACGGGCATAGTCCCTGCCGATATGTACGACCGGGCCAGCCAGCTTGCCGCCCAGGCGCAGCCTGGGAGCGAGGGTGTGCTCTTCCTGCCCTGGTTTAACGGCAGTTTGTCTCCGGGTGAAGACCAGTACATGCGCGGTGGATTCTTAAATATCTCGCACAAGACCAGTCGCGCTCATCTTACCCGTGCGGTTTTTGAGGGTCTGGCCATGAACTGGCGCTGGCTGCGCGGCCCTTCTGAAAAACTGATCGGTCGACAAGCCCAATACTGGCGCTTGAGCGGCGGCGGAGCGCTTTCAGACGTCTGGGTCCAAATCATGGCGGATGTGGTTGGGATTCCCATGCACCGTCAAGTTGACCCACGCAATAATAATGTGCTTGGCGTGGGATTACTGGCCTTCAACCGCCTGGGGTTGGTCAAACTGGAAGATATCCCCGGGTTGATCAAATTTGACCGGATCTTCGAGCCGGATCCAAAGAACCGCGCCATCTATGATCGTATGTTTGCCCAATTTATGGCCGGCAAAGACAAAATCCGGCCGGTCTTTCACGCCTTGAATAAACTTTGAGATCCTCCACAGGAGCAAAATATGTCTGACGAACAACAATCAATGGATTTGTTTGGCGATATGCATCCTTACAATAAGCTCTTCCAAGTATTTTCCAAACTGCCTGAAAAGGGATTGGCTGAAGAAGAGGTCTTGAAAGAGATCACTTATATGTCGGCAGAAGAAAATCAAAAGTGGTTGGGCGGTCAATGTTCGGGCACCATGTATCATGGTGGTCTGGAACACTATGCCTTTTTGAACAAGGTTTTCAGTCTGTACTCCTCAATCAATCTCTTACAGCGCGACTTGTGTCCGAGCGGGACCAAATTTGAAGCCGAAGTGCTGGCCATGGTGGCCAAGATGTTACATGGAGAAGAGGTGAGCAAGCTCAATCGTTACGACGAGGTAGCCGGCGCGATTACTTCGGGCGGTACGGAAAGCATCTACAATGCCATGTTTGTCTATCGCGAGTGGGGCCGCGAGGAGAAAGGCATCAGCGCGCCAGAGGTGATTGCCCCGTCAACTATCCACCCCGCCCATCGCAAGGCAGCTCATTACCTGGGAATGAAGGTTATCCTGGTGCCAGTCAATGCAGATTTCGAAGCGGATGTTGAAGCCATGCGCGCCCAGATCACCCCCAACACGGTCGCTCTGGTCGGTTCTGCCGGCACCTACCCGCACGGTGTGGTCGACCCGATCAGCAAGCTCTCTGACCTGGCTCTGGAACAAAAACTTGGCCTGCACGTCGATGGCTGCCTGGGCGGCTTCATCCTGCCCTGGATCGAGAAGTTGGGCTATGCTGTGCCGGTCTTCGACTTTCGCCTGCCAGGGGTCACCTCCATTTCTTGCGATACGCACAAGTATGGTTATGCTCTCAAGGGGACCTCAACCGTAAACTTTCGCAGTAAGAATCTGCGCCGTTACATGTTCTTTGCCCAGGAGGATTGGGCGGGCGGCGTTTACGCCTCGCCGACTGTGCAAGGCAGCCGCTCTGCCGGTCTTAGCGCAGCCATGTGGGCTGCCATGGTCAGTACAGGCGAGGCAGGTTATCTTCAAGCTACGCGGGCAATCATGGATACTGCTGACAAGATGCGCGCAGGTATCGCGGAAATCCCTGAGCTGCGCATTATGGGCAAATCGACCTTCTTGATCGCCCTGACCTCGGATGTGCTTGACCCCTATCTCGTCAACGATTACCTGGTTATGCGCGGTTGGCGTATGAATGGCTGCCAGAATCCAGCCGGGTTCCATTTTTGTATCACGCTGCCACAGACCCAGCCAGGTATTGCCGAGCGGTTTATCCAAGATCTGAAAGAAGCAGTCAATTTTGCCAAGAACCCACCTTATGAAATGGCCAAAACCGGTTTCTTGTATGGTATGGGCGCCAGCGCTGATGGGCGTGAGATTTTGCGCCAGGGCTTGAAGGGTTGGGTCGAGGCTTCTTACGACTATGAATAAATAATCGTTTAAAACAAACTATGCGCAGCCAGTAAGGCTGCGCATAGTTTGTTTTAAGGCTAAATGATCATAACCTTTGCTTGCAAACGAACGATAATCGGTGGGTTGCTCCGCAGGTGGTTATTTTTGCGGAAGTTCTTCCGCAAAAATAACCATAAAAAAATCAATTCTTCCTGGGTGCAAGCTTTCCAACCCATCCCGTGAGGTACGTTTGATTTAACCAAAGCGATATCTGGCATGCAACTACTTGATGATCACCAGGTCACTGGCGCTGCGGCCAAAGACTTCGGGCGAGTACATCTCCTCAGCCTTGCTGGGCGGGACGATGAAGCTGCCGGGGGTCGTGGCGCGGGCGATGTAGCTATATTCGTAAACGCCATCCCAGAGCAGCGAGGTGAAGGCTTCGGCGCGATCATCCCGTAGATTCTGGTGTTCATACCAGGTGCCCCACCACCACCAGCCGTAGCGGAAGTTTGAACTGGTGGGATCCTGGGGGACGCTGCCCGAGACGGACAGGGCCGGGTTGACAATCTCCAGTCCGGCCGGCAGCGGGTCGACCAGCGCGACATGGTAGCGACGATTATCTGCAACCAGCGAGATATGCACGCGGACTGTCGCCCCGGCCTTGATAATCCAGGCCCCATTCGCGTCTCGGGAAACATCCTCGGGGTTGTCGACGGCTTCGTAGCGACGTTGGACAACGAAGCCCATATCCAGCGGGGGCATGTTCAGATCAGTAGGCGCATAGCGCAACCCAATACGGTAGTAGAGTCGCCCGGGGCCGTCTTTGCTCAGGATCAAATCCTGGCTTCCGCCACCTGCTGCGGTCTCAGAAAGTACATAATTCATCGGGATGATGGTTTCATGCTGTTCGGTCGTCCGTCCGCGGAACTCGCTGCTGCCGGCATAGGTATTCCCCAGCCAGAAGCGGGCTACAAAGTCGGGAGTCTTAGATTCGTAGGTGTTGAAATACTTATCCAGGGCCAAGAGGACAAACACATTCTCCTGGGTGTTGCCCCAGCGGCCCTGGGTGCGATGGGACAGCAGGCCGGTGACCAGCTTGGGGATCAAGTCACTCTGAGGGTTGTCGCTGATCAGCGCGTCGAGCAGGATGGCATCGGTGCGGCGGTCGGAGTTGAGCAGCAGGTAGGTCTGGTCATCGTAAGCGGTGGTGAAATTGGCTGCGCCGGCTGTCTCGACGACGTGGTTATTGACGAAGAGGCGGATTTCAGCCAGCTGACCGGCATCATCGATCACCGGCCAGAGCCAGCCGATGGCTGGCATCGAAAGGTTATCCAGTCCGGCCTCTTTATACAGGGCCTGGGCTTTGGTCGCATCACGGTCGCTCAGCAGGTTGCGGACGTAGAGCGCGTAGGCGCTGAGGGTCTGGCGGGTGGACAGGCTGTACCAGGCCGGGTAATAATTCTCAATCTGGCGCAGGTAATTAAGCGCATTCTGCTGCATCTCGGGCGGGACGCTGAAGCCTTTTTGCCCGGCGCGCGCCAGGGCATGCGCCACGTGGATGGTATTGAATGGGTTGGAGTCGAAACCGCGCCGCCAGGTTGGGAAGCCGCCATCATAATTTTGCATCCCGCTCAGGCGTTGGAGATCGCGGTCGACAGCCGCCTGCATTGCCTCGGCTGAAGGCAATCCATCCGCCTTGAAGGCTGTGAGCACATCGCGCAGCGCAGCTACTGCCAGGACACGCGAGGCTAACTGTTCGGAACATTCATACGGATAGGCGACCAGGTAGAGAACTGCGTCGGTCAGGGCCTGTACGGCCGTGGATGAAGTGCTAATCTCCAGGCCGCCATATTGTGGGAAAACTCCGCTGGGGTACTGGACCGGCTGGGCTGTGGCCCCCTCGTCGATCACACCATAAGTAGCAAAGGCCTCAGTGGTGGACGGAGTGTATACCGGCAACTCGATGGTGGCAGCATCCGCATAGCCAAAGGCAGCCGCGACGGCTGCAATCTGCACGCGGGCAGTGCCTGCCATGTTGGTAACGGCTGGGAAGCGAACTTCAACACGGTCATTGGCCGGGATGGTCACGCGCAGGCCGGCATTGGTCAGGTCGAGATTGGTTGCACGGGCGGCGACGCTGACATCTAATGGCTGGTCGGTCTGATTTTGGATCACGACCGGCAGTTCAAAACGGTCGCCAAAGTTGAGGAAACGCGGGGCGGATGGGCGCACCATCAGCGGCAGCCGGGCGGTGATATTTGATTCGCCCGTGCCAAATTTTCGGCCCTGGGGGTCAACCGCCACGACCATCACACGGTAACGGGTCAAGTTATCGGGCAGCTTGACGGGAACCCGCGCGCTGCCATCCAGTCCGGTGCGCACTGCCGGGGCAAAGGTCGCCAGCGGGTTAAAGTCCGAACGCATCTGGATGGCAGGCTGAGCCTGTCCAGACTCAGCTTTTGCGCTTGGCGCGGGGGCAGCTTCCATGAGCATTGACTGCGTTGCCATCGGAGCGCCAGCTCCCAAAGCGTCACGGGCCAGGCTCTCATTGGCCACTTGTTGGGCGAGCGCCTGCGGATCGGCCAGGATCAGGCTGGCGCGGCTGTAGACGCCTGAGAAATAAGACGGGCGGTTAGCATAGAAAATGTTGAGCGGGTCGTCCAGTTGATAATTTGTCAGGGCCAGGATGGCTTCATCTACTACCACGACGGCCAATTCGGCATCCGCGACGGGCAGCCCGTTGGCATCCTGGAGCAGCACGGTGAGAGTCGTTTCAGCGCCTGGCTCCAGTTTGCTTTCGTCCGGTGTCACCTGCAGGGCTAAAGTCCGCTGCAGCGGGGGAATACTTAAACTTAAGGCGCCAGTGGCATAAGCTGGGCGCGCCGGCATATCCGGCAACGGTGTGGAGCCATCATCGCTCACGCGCGCGGCAGCGCCGACCAGGTCCACCTGGATTTCCAGGTTGGGGATATGCGCCTGATCAATGGGAATTTCCAGGGTAGCTGAGCCGTTGGTGATGCGGAATCGCGTGGTATAAAGTATGCCGCTGCGGCTGACCGTCAGCAGCCCTTCGGCTGGGCTGAAAGGTGACTGGACCAGGATGCGGGCAGTATCGCCGGGCTGGTAGGTTTGCTGGTCAGGGATGAGCGTGACAGTTTCCTGTTCAACTTTGCGGGATGGGGGTTGTTTACCGCCGCTGACCCAACGCGTGAAGCGGGTCTGGTTGACTCGCCCGAGTTCATCGGTAACGACTGCGGTAATCTGGTAAGTGCCGCCAACCGGCGTTTCAAAGATACAGGTATCCGCCTCTGGGTTGGAGACCTTGCTGCAGGTTTGTTTCTCAACGGCCTGCTCAGTCCAATTTCCGCCGCGGAATTTCCAATCCAGGCGAGCTGCTGTGATTTCCAGCTTGTGGCCGGGCGCGACTTTGCCGTCCAGGTAGGTAACGATGAATTCAATTTTCAGCGGTGTGCCCTGCTCGACGAAATAGCGTTCGCTGCGCAGGCCAATATACAGGTTGGCCGGGTGGACCAACAGGGCCGTTGAACTGCTCCAGGCCTGGCGATTGACATCCATGACCGTCGACTGGGCTACCACGCTTTGCGGGCGAGGCTCGACTGCAGGGTCGCCTTGCTGGTCGAAATTTAGCCGCAGGTAGTGGGTGCCAGAGGCGTCCGTTTGGCCGGTAAAGGTTTCGGTGGTCCCGCCTTCACCGCCAGGGCCGCCGAAGTCATAAAAATACCACCAGGGCCGCCAGGAACCAAAAGTGAAATCTGGCCAGTTGGGCGGAGAATAATTGGTCGGCGAAGTCGTCACCTGCCAGGTCACTTCGGCATTGGGCAGTGGACCGCCGGCATAATATTTGGCCTCCACTGCCAGGATCGCCTGATCCCCGGCAAAATAGGGGCCGCTGGTCTCGCTGCGGGCCGTGACTTCAAACTCGGGCCGCCTGAACTCTTGAATTTCAAAGGAATGGCTGGACTGGGCGCCGTTAATCCCGCTCAGACCACCCTCAACGTTTAAGTTAAGTTGGGCTGTGCCCAGGTTGGTGTTTTTGGGCAGGCTCAGGACAAAGTCAAAACCGCCCAGGTTGTTGACTTTCACCCGGCCATCGCCAAGCGCGTTGCCCTGCGGGTCAGAGAGGCGGTAATTGACTGCGCTGACTCCCGACCCGACCAGGCCGACATCGCCAGTCTGTCGCCCGCCAATTTGGCGCAGCCAGCCTTTGATGTGCACATCTTCGCCTGGGCGGTACATCTTGCGATCGTCGAAAACATACCAGCGCAGTTCGTCGCCAGGCGGATTGGCGGCCCAGGCATCGTCGCCCCAGGCGGTCTGCGTGCGCGGCAACAGTGCCTGGTCAGCGCCCAAACGGGCCACCAGGTAAGTTGCCCCAGACGGAATATCAAAACGGATGGTTCCATCCGCGCCCGTGAGCAGTTCTGGGCCGCCGCTGTCTGGCTGGAGTCTGACTCCGGCGAGCGGTGATCCATCCTTTAGATTTGTCGCCCAGGCCAGCATACTGCTGTGGTCCGTAAAAGCATCCAGGCCGATCTGGGTGACCTGCACCCAGGTAATGACTGTTTGCGAAAAGCGCCTCCAGCGGTCGTTATTGTTTTCGAACAGGCTCGCGGGCGGCTCGATGATGACGACAAACTGGCCGAAACTGCCCTGGATGAACTCGGCCAGGTTGATATCCACCTGGCTGAGTTCATCGGCAGGGGTATCCAGGCTGAGGGATTTGTCGGTCAGGAGTTTTCCGGGCATTTTGACCGGGGTATCTGTCTGCTGCCATTCGCGCAGGTACTGCTTGAAACCTGGCCAGTCGCTGGGCTGGACGGCGTAGATTTTCAGGTTGAGTTTTTTGTAATTAATGGCATATACCGAAAAGACAGGCTTGGAAACCGCCGGGTCAAGAGTGACAAAAGCCTGACCTGGCCCAGCCAGGACCGGGTCGGCGCTGCCGACCTTGAAGGTCAGGCGGGCATCCGCGCCCAATTTTTGGCCAAAAATATCCTTGATATTCCCGGAAACGGTGACGGTGTAGGTTGTCCGGCCCTTGGTCTGGCCGCGGATCTCAATTGTGTTGCCATAAACGCTGGCAGAGACACCAGGTATCTCGGGCGAGACGCGCAGCATGTCATCACTAAAGGTTAGCACATCAAGTGGGTTGTTAAAACGGATGGAGAAAGGCGTCAGTGGCGGGCAATTCTCGTCGCCCCAGTAACAGCCGTGATCGTCGATGCGCAGCGGCGCGTAAGTGGAAAATTGATAAGATTGCGTTTCGGTGGTCAGACGCGGGCCTTCGGCTGAGGGCGTCCCAGGTCCAATCGTCACCGAGATCCCGGTCTCGGCCGAGAAAGGCGCAGTCGCGCGAAAAGCCAGCCAGCGCCCCTCGGGGGCGTTCTTGACCAACTGTTTGACCTGTTCATCCTTTTCGATCTCGGCCTCACTGGCCAAAACCAGGCTGGCGGGCCGGCTGCCGGCCACAACGCGGATAGTGCCCAGGACGGAAGCCGGGTCAATGCGCTGGTCAAATGCTACAAAAAAGAGCGGCTCCAGAGGCTGGGGGGTGTCTGACGGGTAAGTGGTTGTGACCTTGGGCGCCGGCGTGGTGAAGGTCCAGGAGACAGCCTGAGCCAGAACGCCGCCAGTGGCTGATTTTGTCCCGGCGGGCACATTGACCCGATATTCGGTTGCCTTGGGCAGGCGGTCGATTAATGCCGAGTCATATTGAAAGGTGAGGGTTTTGGTGCCCAGCCAGCGCCAGGTGCCGGGCAGGGCTGGCTCAATTTGCACGGGCACAGCGCTTGCCGCCAGATCGGCCAACGTTCCAATGGCGACCATCGGCTGGTCGAAAGTGATGCTGATAAAAGGCGCGACTGGGATTTCACCTTCTGGGGCGAAACGCAGCACCTGCAGTGGACCGGCTTGCTCCAGACCTGGGGTGGGGTTTGTTTCCAGTGGGGGAAAGGATTCTTTAATCGTTATGCCAGGACGGGGTGGCGGCAGACTTTCGGCCGGGCGGTTAAAATCTGCCTGGTCGCCAGGAACAGTTGGCAGGGCGGACAGGCGGGCTAATAGCTGGTCAATCTCCGCGGGGGAGAGCGGCTCACCGGTTGCCACGGGCAGTGGTTGCGATGCCTGCGGCTGGGGCTGGCCTTCGCTCAGTCCAGTATTCATACGGTAACTTTCTCCTTGTTTGCCAGAATCCGCGCCAGGTGGCTGCGTCGGACCATTGTCAATCGCGATGGGCGCGAAGGTGGCTTTTCCAATCAGGACCGAAATTGGTGGAAACCATGTGTATAAGAGGACAAAACCGCTGGCACACGCTAGAACTAGAAAGCCAACGAGCAAGATGAACCATTTTGTGCTGAATAAATTTTTAGGGCTGGTTGACATGGTGGAGTTCTCCTTCCAATAGCTTGACGCTTAAAGAGCATCCAAGGTTCCCGTGCAACTCTATTGTACAACTCAATCGGGCCCATTCATCTGGATTGTTAGACCCAATCGTTGTAAAATAACATCTCAATTGCATAGACAATCACCTCCCCGCAAGCCGCACAAACAAATTGGAGAAACAACATGCAGGAACTCAAAGATAAAATATTGAAGGAAGGCAAGGTCTTGGGCAATGGCATTCTCAAGGTGGATAGTTTCATCAATCATCAGGTAGACCCAAAGTTGATGGATGCCTGTGGCCGTGAATTTGCGCGCCGGTTTGCGGGAGTGAATGCAACCAAGGTGCTGACTGCCGAAATTTCAGGTATCGCCCCGGCCTTGACGACTGCTTTTTACCTTGGTTTGCAGGTGGTCTATGCGCGCAAGACCAAGCCGGTCACTATGCCGGATCAGGTTTATTTGACCCTGGCGCCCTCGCACACCAAGGGTCGCATGGTCGAGTTGATCATCTCCCCCGAACATTTGCCAAAGGGCGAACGGGTGCTGATCATCGATGATTTTCTGGCCTCAGGCGCCACGATCCTTGGTCTGGCGCGCCTGGCCGAAACGGCCGGGGCCGAGATCGTCGGCGTTGGCGCTCTGATCGAAAAGAACTTCGAGGGCGGGCGCGAGGCGCTTAAGAAGCTTGGCGTGCAGGTGGAATCATTGGCGATCATCGCTTCGCTTGATAATGACACCATCACGTTTGCGGATTAATGGAATGCCCCAGTCCATTGCCATTCTGGATTTCGGCTCCCAATACGCCCAACTGATCGCCCGGCGCGTACGCGAAGCCCATGTATACTGCGAGTTGTTTGCCTGGGATGCGCCCCAGGAAAAAATCCTGGCGATTGAACCCCAGGGTTTTATCCTATCGGGCGGGCCGAACTCAGTTTATGCGGTGGGCGCGCCCTTCATCCAGCAGTTCATCCTGGATTCAAAACTCCCCATTCTGGGCGTGTGTTATGGCATGCAGGCACTGACTCATGCGCTGGGCGGCCAGGTGGATCCATCTACGCAGCGCGAGTATGGCCAGGCGATTGTTGAGCCGTTGGCCGGGAATGAATTGTTTTCGGATGAGAATTTTCAGGGTTGGATGTCGCATGGCGACCGTATCACCCGCCTGCCGGAGGGCTTTGTGCCCTGGGCTAAAAGTGGCCATAGCCCATACGCGGCTATGGCTGATCCGGCCCGGCGCTACTTTGGCCTACAGTTCCACCCGGAGGTCAACCACACGCTGGGCGGCGCGGAAATCATCCGCCGCTTTGTGACGATTTGCCTGGCGCGGAACCCCGGAGCGCAGCCGGATTGGACGCCGCAGGCGATCATCGCGCAGTCCATCGCGCGTATTCGCCAACAAGTCGGCGCAAACCGCGTGTTGGCGGCGGTCTCGGGCGGTGTGGATTCGTCGGTTGCGGCGGCGCTGGTGTACCGGGCCATTGGCGACCAGTTGGTGGCTGTATTTGTGGATACTGGTCTGTTGCGCAAGAACGAGCCGGAGCAGGTGGTGGTCGCTTTCCGCGAGATGCTCGGCGCGGAGCGAATTGCTAAGCAATTCGTGGCCGTGGAAGCCGCGGATGAGTTTCTCACAGCCTTGCAGGGCCAGACTGACCCGGAGAAGAAGCGCAAGATCGTCGGAGAGAAGTTTATCCGCATCTTTGAGAAACAGGCCAAGGAACTCGGCCAGCCAAAATTCCTGGTGCAAGGCACGATCTACCCGGATGTGGTCGAGTCGTCCGCGCCGGATCGAAATAAGGCCGATAAGATCAAAACCCATCACAATGTCGGCGGGTTGCCCAAGGATATGACCTTTGAGCTGGTTGAACCCCTCCGCTACCTGTTCAAAGATGAAGTTCGGGCTGTGGGCGAAGCGCTTGGGCTGCCAGAGACGATGGTCTGGCGGCAGCCTTTCCCCGGACCGGGCCTGACCGTGCGCTGCCTGGGCGAGGTGACTCCCGAGAGGGCTGAGCGCCTGAAGGAAGCTGACGCTATCCTGATCGAAGAGTTATCCGCAGCCGGGCTGCTGGGCAAGGGAGCCGGCACGAGCCAGGCCTTTGTGGTCCTTCTGCCGGTGCGTTCGGTGGGCGTGATGGGCGACCAGCGCACCTACCAAGAAGCCTGCGCCATTCGCGCAGTGGTGACCGATGATTTTATGACCGCTGATTGGGCGCGTATCCCCTACGATGTGCTGGCCAGGGTTTCCACGCGCATTGTCAATGAGGTCAGCGGGATCAACCGGGTGGTTTACGATATTACCAGCAAACCACCGGCCACGATCGAATGGGAATAAGCTGCAACTTCTTCATGGCTGCCGCGTAGAAATAAGTAGTGAGCCATATGAGCCTTGAGCCTCGCAACACCATCCCCGCCCCACCCATCCATCCCCTGGCCGCCCTGGCGACCATCGCCCTGGATGGTTTTTTCACGGTCTTTGAGGTGCTTGACCCGTTGATGCTGTTGTTCATCAGCAGTGGGATTGGCCTGCTGGGGTTTCTGACCACCACTTTTGTGCAACGTTTCTTGGCCAGGGATGACTGGGGTCCGGCAGTAGCCAAGGGCCTGGTGATGGGTATTTTTGCAGGTGTGCCGTACCCGGTGGCGGGCACGGTGATTGGAGCGCCTCTGTTGGTCTGGGCTGGAGTGCATCGCTGGATCAAACTGCCGGCTACCGGCAACAATCAAATCGTGGACAGCGTTTTTAAGAACGCGCCCGCATTGGAAGAGAAGGATAAAGATGAACGTCAAAATTAACTTTGCTGAAGTTTTGTCCAAAGCCTGGCGGATTGTCTGGAAATTTAAGGTATTGTGGATTTTCGGTATCCTGGCGGGCTGCAGCACAGGCAATGGCGGCCGCTTCAACTCCAACTACAGCGGCGGCGGAAGCGGCAGTGGAAATGGAAGTGGAAGCAGCGGAACGGACCAATTCTCGCAGTTTTTCGACAAACTCGATAAAATGCGACCCGAGCAAGCGGTCCAGAATTTTCTGGGCCAGTACGGCGCTATCATTGCCATCGTCATCGTGCTGCTGTGCGTGATCTGGGTGATTTTCTATTTCCTGGGCGTTATGGGCAGAACCGGTCTGATCAAAGGCGCAAGCCAGGCAGATGCCGGCGCAGAATCGCTGAGCTTTGACGTACTATGGGCGGAAAGCACGCCCTATTTCTGGCGCATGTTCGGTTTGAACATGCTGGTCGGGCTGCCCTTTTTCATCCTGATTGTTATTCTACTGGCCGGGCTGGGCTTTGGCGGCTATTCGGCGTTCAAGAGCGGTCTGCCCACTGGTGGAATGAGTATCATGCTGGTCGGATTGATGGGTACTTTTTTTGCGGCGATGTGTGCCATCTCGATCCTCTCGATCGTCGTCAGTATGATCGTGGAGCAGGCCCAGAATGCCATTGTCTTGGATGACCTGGGCGTGTTGGAAGGTTTTAGCCGCGGTTGGGCTGTGCTTAAATCGGCGGTGGTGACAATCGTCCTCATGGCGATCATCCTGGGCATTATTGGCTGGGTTATCAGCTTGCTGATGGCGCTGCCGATTCTTGCGATTGCTGTACCGACTGTAATTGGCGTGGTTGCCACCAATGGGAATAATTACATCCTGCCGCTGCTGATTGCGGGTGGCTGTTTCGTGATCTACTTGCCGTTTCTGTTGGTCTTCAGCGGAGTTTTCCAGGCATATAACCAATCTGTCTGGACATTGGTCTACCGTCGGCTGACCGCGCCATCCGCGCCTGAGGTCCTGACCGTCAGCTCGGCTGAATAAGGTCTGGATGTGCTCCTGCTCAAACCACCGATTGTCGTTCATTTGCAAGGATAGGTTATGATCATAACGCGATGAACCAAGCACTGGCGATTAATGTGACATGTCCCACTGTTATTTCGAACCAAAGATCACAGTGCGATTGCGCCCGGCTTTTTTTGCGGCGTACATGGCTTGATCCGCGCGTACGAGCAGTTTTTCAACGCTATCAAATGGTATGTTCGATCCGGTTGTGGGGCCAGGTGAGTGGATCGTTTGGGCGATGCCGAGGCTGATGGTGATGGTGAGCTGACCTTTGTCAGTTTCTAGTGGCTGGCTGGCTATGCTGGTCAGGATCCGTTCAGCCAGAGGCAGGGCTTCCTGCGCGCTGGTCTGGGGCAGCAGGATCAAAAACTCGTCGCCGCCGTAACGTCCGATGATGTCAGCCGAGCGTAGGCTGGCGCAAGCGGCTTGGGAGACATGTTTGAGCACCTTGTCACCGATGAAGTGACCGAAGGTGTCGTTGATATGTTTGAAATTGTCAACATCGAACATCAAGACACACAATGGCGGGCGATAACGCATGGCAACGTCAAATTCATGATCTGCAAATTCGACCAGGCAGCGGCGGTTGTTAATGCCGGTTAACATGTCAATGCGGCTGAGTTTTTGTTCGCGATCAAAAGCTTGTTGGAGTTCATGGTGAGCGCTTTCGAGCGAGTCCTGAGCGCGACGCAGTTTGTCTTTGGCCAGCTTGCGCTCGGTGATATCCAGCAGAACCACCTGGCATTCTGAGCTACTCGCTGGGTCACGGATGGCTTCAATGCGCACCCAGAGAGTCGCTCCGTCCATGTTTAGCTCGATTTCGCAGGTCTGCTTCTCTTGGACAGAAAAAACCTTTACGAGAAATTCGCTGAAAGCTGGGCGCGATTGGCTGGAAAGAAACAGACCGAAGCGGCGTTTGATCAGTTTGGCGCGTTCCAGACCAAGCAGTTTAGCCCCGGCCAGATTAACCTGCAGGATGGCGCCGTCAGGTGCCAGGCTAAGGTAACCCACCGGCGCAAAGTCATACAGGTCGGTATACCGACGCAGGAGTATCTCGACTTCCGTGCGCGACTGGAGCAGTTCCTCATTTTGCAGCTCCAGCTCGATCTGATGCACTTGCAGTTCTTGCAGCAGGCGCTGGTAATCGACCGGCGCTAGCGGCTGAGCAGCCTGGCCGCGCGCGCTCAATACAGATTCGGCCTGGGCGCGAAGTTCGGCGGCTTCGGTTGGAATGGCGGGTTTCATTTTCATGTTTTCTTTTTAGACTGGCTCTTATTTTTGATCGATCAGCTCGCGCAGGCGCACTTCGCTGGCGCGTAGCTCCGCTTCTATCATTTTGGAGGTGGTAATATCGGTGAATGTGATGACTACACCGTCAATCATATTCTCGAGCGTGCGGTAGGGCAGGATGCGGGCCGTAAACCAACTGCCGTCTGGCATGGAAATCTCGTGTTCAACTTTGACCAGCGTGCGCAGCACCTCGCGAGTTTCATCGGCCAGCTGCGGGTAGAGCAAGGCGGAGGCGATATCGGTGATCGGGCGGCCCACGTCGCCGGGGATTAATTTGGTCACCTTGGCGGTCTGGCTGGTGAAGCGCCGCACACACAGGGCATTGTCCAGGAAAAGAGTGGCAATGTTGGTGCTATCCAGCAGGTTCTTCATGTCATTGTTGGCATGCGAAAGTTGGCCGACCTTGGCTTGCAGCTCATTGTTAACCGTCTGTAATTCCTCGTTCATGGATTGCATCTCTTCCTTGGAAGTGGTCAGCTCTTCGTTGGTCGACTGGAGTTCTTCGTTGGCGGATTGCAATTCCTCGTTGGTCGATTTGAGCTCCTCCTGTGAAGTCTGCATCTCTTCGCGGATACTCTGGACTTCATGGCGGGCGCGATTGAGCGCCAGTCCCAGTTCTGCAGCTTGTTCGCTGGTCGAGTTAGTGCGCCGGTGCGACAAGCCTGTATTTGTGCTTGGAAGCGGCAGGGCCACATCGCTAAAAATCACCAGGAGCATACCGCGCAAGTTCTCGGGTTCGTCAAATGGCTGAATGGTTACATCCACAATTTGCGTGCCGCCATTGGTGCCGACCGCCAGGTTTTTGATGGTCAGCGCTTCTTTTTGATGCTGGAGTTTTTGGAAAGCGCTGCTCAATTCGTAACGCAAGCCCTCGCGGGCCATGGAGATGATATTCCAGTTGGCTTTGCCCGAGGCGGGTTCCAGGTATTTGCCGGTCCGCCCGCTGATATACAGAATGTCACCGCGCTCATTGGTGACCACCGCCGCCGGAGCGTATTTTTGCAATAAGAGCTCTTCCACCTGGGTTTGCAGGCTGGCCGGTGTTTTTTCAAGCCTGGGTAGGCTGGCCTTGGCCGAAGAAAACGCGGCGAGGAAATCAACCAGTTCTTTCTGATAAGCGGAGGCAAGTGTCACCTGACGGTAAATGCGGGTTCTGTCATCCAGGGCGGTAAACAGGTTGGTAAAACTGCCGACCGTCTCGGCGCTGCCCAGGATTAAGAATCCGCCCGAATTCAAGCTGTAATGAAAGAGCGGGATCAGTTTCTTTTGCAGTTCGGGAGTCAGGTAAATTAGCAGGTTGCGGCAGCTGATCATGTCCAGCCGGGTAAAGGGTGGATCCATGATCAGGTTCTGCTGGGCAAAGATGACCATCTCGCGGATGGATTTGGAGACCTGGTAACCGCGTTCGACCGGAATAAAGAAGCGGCCCAGGCGTTCCGCTGAGACATCCGCGGCAATATTCTCTGGGAAGGTCCCTTCGCGGGCCTTGAGGATGGCATCCTGATCCAGATCAGTGGCGAAGATTTGCAGGCTAATCGTTCGGGCTGGT
Source organism: uncultured Anaerolinea sp. (assembly GCA_964536185.1). Classification (GTDB taxonomy): domain Bacteria; phylum Chloroflexota; class Anaerolineae; order Anaerolineales; family Villigracilaceae; genus UBA5195. The sequence continues at coordinate 55,439 of CAZHWV010000006.1, forward strand.
TTGATTTCGTCGAGGGCTTCTCGGAACAGGATCGCCAGGGTATAGGCTTCTTCACCGGTGGAACAGGCCGGCACCCAGGCGCGCAAGACCTGGTTCGGCGCGCGCCCAGCCAGCAGGGCGGGTAGGGCTTCGCTCTTTAACTTGTCCCAGGTGGCTGGGTCGCGGAAGAAACTGGTCACGCCGATCAACAACTCGCGGAAAAGTAAATCCAGCTCTTGCGGATTCTCCTGCAGGTAACGCACATAGCTGCCAATTCTCTCAATTTGATGCAATCCCATGCGGCGTTCGATGCGGCGATAGAGGGTGTTCCTTTTATAAAGTGAAAAATCGTGGCCGGTTTGGGCGCGTAATAAAATGATCACTTTATCGAGGGCGCTTTCGGATTTATCATCCTGAACCAGGCCGGGTTTGGTGATCAGCGGCGCGTATTGCAGGTAGTCAATGATTTTGGCGGGTAAATCCTCAACGGAGGCAACGACATCGGCCAGCCCGGCCTCGATCGCGCTATGTGGCATGCCGTTAAATTTTGCCGAGACGGGGTCCTGGACGAAGGCCACGCCGGCTTTTTCCTTGATGGCACGCAAGCCGAGCGTGCCGTCTGAGCCCATGCCCGAAAGGATCACGCCGATGCTGTATTCCTGCTGGTCAGTGGCCAGCGAACGGAAGAAGAAATCAATCGGCAGGCGCAGACCGCGCGGGGCTAGTGGTTCGAGCAAGTGCAGCATGCCATGCAGAATCGACATGTCTTTGTTAGGCGGAATCACGTAGACGCAGTTGGGCTCAACCCGGGTGCGGTCTTTGACCTGCAAGACTCGCATGTTTGTTCTGCGTTGAAGCAGTTCGACCATGATACCCTTGTGGGTCGGGTCGAGGTGCTGGACAATGACGATGGCCAGGCCGCTGCCTGTGGGCACATTACCGAGGAATAATTCCAGGGCTTCCAGGCCGCCAGCTGAGGCACCGATACCGACAATCGGAAAACTGGAACGGGGTGAAAGTAAGCTCGAATCTGGCTCGCTGGCCACTTCGCTCTTCTTCGTCTTTTTACTGGTCATGGTGTCCCCAATCAATTCAATGAAAAGTTGCCAAACCGACAACAAACATACCGCTTACATCATATCATTATTCAGCATAACCCGTTAAAGGCCATACGCCGTCAAGGGTTGTATCCACGCGCAGATGATCAAGGCAGGCTGGTTTATCTTTTGCGATTTGGCTTGATCCGTGAGACAGCCTGCCCGCCTGTGGGGATTTGTGGGCAATTTTCATGGGAGTGGGGGATCAACCAGGAATTTTTGACAGGGCCAAAAATACGGTTTTAACGCGCCAGGGTTGGGGAGAGTTTTTTCCAGGTTGTGCCGCCGTCGGCGCTTTTCCACAGGCTGGTCGCTCTGCTTTCACCTGAAAGAGCCCAGCCGGTATCCGGGTTGACGAAGGTGAACTGGGAGACATAGTCCGGGCCGCCGGCGTTCTGATCAAAATTGAGATTATCTGGGAGTGTGAGCCAGGTGTGTGCGCCGTCGTGGGTGGCGCACAGGTTGCGGCCACAGCGTACGAAGGCATCTTGAGCAGAAAGGACCTGGGCAGGATCGATAAAAGGCTGTTCGCTCTCCAGGACGGATGGGGCTAACTGCCAGCTTTGTCCGCCGTTCAAGGTGGTGTAGAACAGTAGAACGTTAAAGGCCAGGTTGCCAGACTGGTCGTACTTGCTAAGATTGACTGGCAGCAGTCCCTGCTCCCCAAAGAAGCTGGGCGATTGGGGCGCAGTAGCTCCGCTGGCATATTTGGGTGGCAGGGGCAGGCGCAGATCTTGCCAATGTTTGCCCAGGTCGGTCGAGATCGACAGGCGGACAACGCCGAGCGGATCGCTGGCCATATCGCCATAGGTGATGACGGCGCGAGTGGAGTCAACGTACAGGCTGTCGCCGCAAATATTGCACAGGTGAACTGTGCCATCCAGCAGGCCGGGCTCGGGCGAGGGCGGGATCAGTAAAACGGGTTCCCAGGTGTGGCCGCCATCGAGTGTCTGGTAATAATTTAAATAGGCATTCCCGGCGCCAAGGCCAGCTGTTTCTGCTAGGCCCTGTTCCGGGCTGGAAAACTCAAGCCAGGCGTTTTGGACAAGGTCGTTGGGCGGAAGACTGTCCCAGGTTTGACCGCCATCCGTGGTGCGCAGCACGCCACCGGCATTTGATGTTGGGTCGTAGGTAGTCAGCCAGGCAGCGCGGGCATCGAAAAAATAACTGCCCGCATAAATATATTCAGCCTGAGGCGAAACATCCCGCCAGGTCTGGCCGCCATCCTGTGTGCGCAGGAGTTGGTTCAGATTACCATCCGGTGATGCGGCCCAGCCCCAGCCCGCCTGCGCGCTGAGCATGTGGATTTGGGCCAAGATCACGGCTTGGGCTGGCGCGGACGTTGCGGTCGCCGGCACGGCCGGCGGTGTGGCCGTTGGTCGTGCGGTCTTCGTGGGCGCGGGCGCGACCTGGGTGGCGAGTGGCGCGACCTGGGTGGCGAGTGGCGCGACCTGGGTAGGTGAAATTTTGGCGAGGCCTGGCAGGCTGCAAGCGGCCAGGAAGACCGCCAGGAGGCAGATTGTGAAAAAACACACAGTTTTTTGCATGGTTTCCTTCTTGCAGTGACCTCTTATTTCACAACCAGGTATAGGCTGTTGATCGCTACGTAGGACCCATCTGCCTGGCTGATATCAGAAATTTCAACGCGCACAGGGCCTTTAAATTCGCTGAGATCAAGAGGTAGTTCAAAGGTTCCGGGACCGCCGAAACCATCGGAGTTGATCACAAAGCTGGCCTGGAGGACAGGATCCTGGTAATCCTGGATGAAAATCGAGTAAACCAGGTTGGCTTCAAACGGAGTCAGGCTGATACTACCCTGGACGGTAAAGGGGGCGCTGATCTCGGTTCCGTTGGCAGGCGCGTCAATCTGGATGCTGTGTTCGGCGCCCTCGGGCGTCTGGGTGGAAAGTCGCGAAAGCACCAGCGTGTTTTCGATCAGCCGGTAAAAGCGCATGGAAAGCATGGCTGCGCAGCACATGGGGTCTTCCGGGCCATGAATGGCGGCGTCGATGAAAATTTCGCCATTGCGGATGGCAAGCTCATTGATCCTGGGGCGGTCATCGATCGGGGCGGTGGAAACCGGGTTGGGCTGGCCAGCCTGATTGAGAATGGCCACGACCGAAGTGAATTCGCCCGTGCCGCCGTAGTTTTCGTTGATGGTGATGGCGGCATCCTCGATTCCATCCGCGTTAAGATCGCCGAAGGCTATTTTTTCACCGAGGCTGACCGAGATGTAACCGGGTTGGGTTGGGTCTGAGCCCTCTTCGAAGCGGCCGTCTTGCAGTTGGACAGTGCGCAAGATCTGATCTGAGCCCATGATGTTGAAGCTGGCGTTGCGCAATTGCGCGACTGTCAGCGTCGGGCCGGCTGGGGTGAGCGTTGGCAGGGCCTGGGTCTGTGTTGGGCTGGGTGGAATAAGAGTCTCTGTCTGAACGGCGGAGGGCGGGATGATGGTCAGGGTGGGGGTGGCCATGAGAATAACAGGCGGGCTGCTCGGCTCGACAGCCGGCGGAGTCATGGAGAGAGGTGGGGGATTAAAATCCAGGACACAGGCCAGGGAGGCCAGTGTTAGAACAAACAAGGCGAGAGCCAGGCGTTTCATGTCTAATTCTCCTAACCAGCTCAAAAACGCTGTGTGCAGGATGGCCTTTTTGAGCTAAGTAATTAAGGGTTGATAGCCATCCAGGTATTGCCGCCATCGCGGGTATTGTAGATGCGGATCCTGTTTTTGGTGTCGGCGGTTAGCAGCCAACCTGTATTTTTATCGATAAACTTGAGACTGGTGGCGTGTTCTGAGCGGCCAAAAGCCACAGGCAGAAGCTGCCAGGTCTGGGCTGAGTCGCTGGTGAAATACAGGCCCCGCTTGCCCCAGACCCAGCCGGTTTTCGGATCCAGGAAGGTATAGGTTTCGCCATCGACGATAGAAGCGCCGGGCGACCAGGTGACGCCGCTGTCACTGGTAAAGTAAAATACACGGTTTCTTGCGCCGGTATCCATGGAAACGAAATCGACAGGCAGCAAGCCCTCGTCATTATTCCCGGTAAAGAAGACGGGTGGCAGGCTGGTGGTGACGAGTGATGTGATGTTTTCCGGGATCGGGATTTCCTGTGGCGCCCAATTTCGTCCGCCGTTCTCGGTATTGTATAAAAGCACCTTTTGGGGTTGGCTGGCTACAGTCAGCCAGCCGCGATCGATGCTAATGAAAGAGAACCCAGTTTTAATACCGGTCTCGGGCAGGCTGCTGCCTGGATCCTGGTTTGCTCCGGGGAAGATATTGTTCCAGGTCAGGCCGTTGTCGTTGGAATTGAACAGCGTAGCGCTCATGGTCTTGGAACCTGTCTGGATGGTTTCCAGGAAATATCCTACCTGATCGATAAAGATCATCTGTCCATCCAGAAATGGAACTGGATTGACGCGCCAACTGCCGCCGCCGTTGTTGGTGTAGTATAACTGGCCGGTCTGTCCATCTGCCGCGGGAACAACCAGGTAGAACGTGTTCATGTCGATAAAAAAGATCCGGGTGAAAATATCCACCTGGCCCTCAGGCAGCGGTACCGAGAACCAATTGAGGCCACCGCTGTGGGTCAAGAGCAGGGTGTTGTCGATCAGCCCCCAGCCATCCAGGGCGGTGAACATTTCGAGCGAGCGCAGGGGCGGGCCATTCGGCGAATTCAGCGGGGGGATGGGTGTGTTGGATGGCCTGGCAGTGGGTTCAGGCGCAACAGGTGTGTTTGTATTGGTTGGGGTGGTGGGCAGCGGCGTGGGTGTGGACTGGGCCTGGCAAGCAGCCAGCCCGCCGAGCAGGAGCAAGATGAGTGCAGTGGCGGCCAATTTTTTCATAGCAGTCTCCCGGATTTGATTACAGCCATTCGACAAGCGTAGATTCACCCTGGCCAACGCCTACGCAAAGCGTCGCTAATCCATAGCGGACGTTTTCGCGCCGCTGCATTTCATGCACGAGTGTGGTCAGGATCCGCGCGCCGGAACACCCGAGGGGATGCCCCAGGGCGATCGCGCCGCCATTGACATTGACCAGCTCTTCTGCCAGGTCCAGGTCTTCCAGGACGGCCAAGGATTGGATGGCGAAGGCTTCGTTAAGTTCCACCAGGCCTAGGTCTGCGCTCGTTAGCCCGGCGCGTTCGAGCGCTTTTTGGGTGGCGGGGACAGGACCCAAACCCATGGTGCTTGGTTCCACGCCGGCTGATGCGCAGGCGATGATGCGCGCCATGGGTTTTAAACCCAGGATCTGGGCTTTTCCGGCGCTCATCAATAAGATGGCAGCCGCGCCATCGTTCAACCCGGATGAGTTTCCGGCTGTGACGGTACCGCCTTCCTTGCGGAAAGCCGGTTTCAGGCGGGCCAGGCTCTCCGGGGTAGTATCACGGCGCGGGCGTTCATCGGCGCTGACCAGCAGAGCCTCACCTTTCTTTTGCGGCACGGGGACCGGTACGATTTCAGCGTTAAATCTGCCCGCATCGATAGCGGCGATGGCTTTTCGGTGCGAGCGCAGCGAGAATGCGTCCTGCATTTCACGGGTGAGATGAGGCCGGGTGCTGGCGATGTTTTCAGCAGTCTCGCCCATGCTTTCGGTGCCGTACATTTCTTTCATTTTGGGATTGGGATAACGCCAGCCGAGGGTGGTGTCGTAGGCAGTCAGGTTGCCAAAGCTGAAGCCTTCTTCGGCTTTTGGCAGTGAATAAGGCGCGCGTGACATCGATTCTACCCCGCCAGCGATATAAATTTCACCGTCGCCGGCGCGGATGGAGCGCGCAGCGATATTGACTGCGTTCAGCCCGGAAGCGCACAGGCGGTTGACGGTGACACCCGGCACGCTGGCAGGGAAGCCGGCCAGCAACAGCGCCATGCGCGCCACGTTGCGATTATCCTCACCTGCCTGGTTTGCGCAGCCCAGGTAGACTTCCTCCACCTGGGCGGGGTCGAGCCGGCTGCGTTCGATTAAGGTTTTCAAGACAAGCGCGGCCAGGTCGTCGGGACGCACCCTGGCGAGTGCGCCGCCCAGCGCTCCGATGGGTGTACGAATGGCATCTACAATGACAACATCAGGCATGGAAACCTCCAGGTTTTGATGAACTTTGCTATACCCATGATTCTACCACTCGATGCTGATAATCATTGCAATCTTTGCCAACATGCAATTTTCCTGAAATGTACAAAAGTAATTTATCGCATATAATATGAGGATATGGCTGAGCCTACAATCAAGCGGACAGTTGAGATTTTGCGGGTTATTTTTCAGGTCTTATGGCCGAAACCTGATGGTTTGCCTGCCAGGGAAATTCTGGATGCCATCCCGGCCCGGATCCAATTGAGCGAGGCTGAAACCAGCCTGAGTCAGGTTACTTCCAGCCCCCAATATGAAAATATTGCCCGCGCGGCGACCAATACCCTGGTTGAGGTCGGTTGGTTTATTAAGAATAAGGAACGCTGGTGCCTATCAGATGGTGGCATGGCGGCCTGCCGAAACATTAAAAATGTGGAGGAAGTTTATAAGGCAGCCCTGCTGTTATGTGAAGAAAAGAGGCAGCTGCGGGCGGATATTTTGTTGACCGTCGAAAATGCTGAAGAACAAGCCTGGCAGCAGATCTGGCGCTATTTGAATGAGATGAACTCGATCGAGTTCAAAAATATGGCCGCAGATTTATTAATGGCCTTGGACTACCATTTGGATTGGGTTGCGCCCCCTCGGAAGAAGCATGGGTATATTGACCTGGTTGCTTATCCTAACCCGATGGGCAGTTGCGGAGCGCGGATCAAGGTGCATGTCCGGCATCAGGGCCAGGCTGCCACAATGGAGGGATTGAGGGCTTTTATGGGCGAGCTTAATGCCCACGATGCAGGGATTTTTATCTCTTCGGGTGGTTTTACTGAACAGGTGCTGGCCGCGGCTAATTCCCAGGAATTTCGTCAAGTCAGATTGATCGCTCTCGATGACTTTTTCCAGTTTTGGGCAGAAAATTACGATCTGCTCTCCCCAGAGGCTCGACAGCGCTTTCCGCTTAAACCGATTTACTTTCTTACGCCTGAGTAATCATGTTTGATTGGACAGAAAAGCCACCATCCGGACGAGATGGTGGCTTTTCTGTCCACCACGCAGCTAGAGGGCATAATAACGACATTCCACTTTGGGAACAAGGTCAAAATACTACCAAAAGGTTGACAAATCTCAAATTATGTATATAATTTGTACAGGTTTTGTTTAGTATTTGTTCATTTATTTTGAAAGAGAGTGGAGCATATGGCTTATCTCAAGTTCAATGATTTCGCCCCGGATGTGGATCTTCTCAGCGTGGATGGGGCGAATACTAAGATTTCATCTCTTTGGCAAGACAGCGCACTGGTTTTATCCTTTACGCGTCATTTTGGATGCCCGCAATGTAAAGAGATGATGGATCAATTGGCGCAGTTCAAGTCAGAATTTGCGGCGAGAGGCTTATCCCTGGCAATTGTGACCCAGGGCACACCTGAAATGGCCAAATCTTTTTGTTCTGAACGCGCCCCAGGGATTATGTGCCTGGCTGATCCTGATCGAAAGGCTTACCGGGCTTATGGTCTTGGTCAAGCTTCATTATTCCAATCCATACTTTCGCTGCGGGTCATGCGTTCAAACCGGCGTTTATTTCTTCAAAAGGGTTGGAAGGCTGAGCTACCTCCAGTCGGACAGGACACTTTTCAGATGTCCGGAACCTTCATCATTGGCGTAGATGGTCGTATTCATTTGCCCTATTATTATGATGATATTGCTGACCACCCGTCTGTAGATCTGCTTCTACACGGGGTGATGGGCGTTGACTGGTCAACGCCACTAGAATCTCCAATAAAGCCTGAGTAAACCAATATGCAAAATCTATTCCTCGCTTCATTTTTGGCCATTAAAGAGATCTGGCGTAATCGCGGCCGGTTTTTCCTGGTTAGCCTTGTGATTGCCTTGATCACCTTGTTGGTATTGTTCATTGCCGCTCTCGGGGAAGGCTTGGGGACCAACAACCGGGAATATATTTCCAAAGTGGATGGTGAACTGGTTGTCTTTCTGGAGAAAGCCGATTACATCATCAGCGCCAGCCGCTTAAACCAGACCACTTTGCGGGCTGTGCGCCGGGTGAGTGGGGTAGCTGACGCGGGTCCGCTTTCGGCCTCAAACACAGCCATTTTGCTGCCGGATGACAAAGCTTTAAAAGTCTCTTTGCTGGGCGTCGAATCTGGCCGGCCAGCCACCCCTCAGGTAACTGCCGGGCGCTCGTTTCTGACCGACCAGTCAAACGAGGTGATTATCGACCAACGTGTCGTTCAACGTTCCAACATCAAGCTGGGCGATTTGATCACAATCCGTTCCACCCAGGGCACCAAGGATAAGTTCTTTGAGCTCAAGGTGGTTGGCATTACTAGTGGCCAGGCTTTCTTTTTTCAACCTTCCATCTTTGTGCCAGCGTATGTTTGGGAACGAATCCGGCCCAAGGCGGAATCTGAAATAAGCAACTTGACTCCGGCGATTAATATTATTGTTGTCAAGTTGACCGACCCGACCCAGGTCACGCAGATGCAGCAAAAAATACAGGAATCAGTTCAAAATATCCAGGTTGGTGATATTCAAACGACGATCAACAATATTCCTGGCTATTCAGCCCAACAGGGAACTGTTCAGACCCAAGGCTTTTTCACGCTTTTGATCGGCGTCCTGGTCATCGGTGGCTTTTTCCAGATACAAATACTGCAAAAAGTACCTCAAATCGGTGTGCTTAAGGCGATTGGCGCTTCCAATTTTGTAATTGGCATCTCCTCAATCATTCAGATCAGTTTGATCACGGCCATGGGTGTCGCGATTGGTGGTTTGTTAACTTTTCTGTTTTCGCTTGGATTTCCCCCGACCGTGCCGCTGTCTTTCAACGGTTCTGCTTCGGCGCTGGCCATCCTTGCTCTGCTGTCGATTGGACCACTGGGTGGTCTGGTCTCGGTATTTTATGCCGTCAAAATTGAACCACTCAAGGCGCTGCGCCTTTCGTAGGAGATGAGAATATGAGCGTAACTGCCCTTGAAGTTCGCGATGTAGTAAAAACTTTTGATAGTGATTCCGGTCCGATTAATGCAGTAGATGGTGTATCGTTTAGTGTTAAACAGGGCGAATTCGTGGCCCTGGTTGGTCCGAGCGGATCTGGCAAGACGACCATGTTATCGATTTTGGCTGCGTTATTGACTCCCACCAGTGGCCAGGTACTAATCGATGGACAGGACCTGGCCCAGATGGTTGAGACCCAACGCGTGGCGCTGCGGCGTGAAAAGATTGGTTTTACTTTTCAGTCCAACAACCTGATTCCTTTTCTTTCTGCGCTTGAGAATGTAGAATTTATGCTGCGCTTAAATAGAAGATTGGATAAAGCCGGTAAAATCCGTTCGCAAGAACTTTTGTCCAGATTGGGGTTGTCAGATCGCTTAAACAACTTGCCGAATCAAATGTCTGGTGGTCAGCAGCAGCGCGTGGCGATTGCGCGAGCTTTGATCCATGCCCCCACCCTGGTGTTGGCCGATGAGCCGACTGCTAGTCTGGATACTGAACGGGCTTTTCAGGTTGTCGAAACATTTTCAGCGTTGATCCATGAAAATGGCCGGGCCGGGATCATCGTGACTCACGATTTGCGCATGGTGAAATATGTAGACCGAGTTTTACAGATGCGTGATGGAAAATTAGTAAAAGTGATTGAAGATAAGAACGAAATTATGCGGTTAGCAAAAGGTGAATAAATTACTGATATTCACATCAGACTCAATGTTAATTTTCAGGAGCGAACTATGAAACTAAAACTATTTACTTTATTTTTGATCAGCCTGGTGCTGACAGCCTGCGCATCCAAGGTAACAAGCACACCAGAGCCTACGCGTACTGAACAACAAGCCAATAGCGCACCCATCGGCAGTGATAGCGCAGCGGCATCCGGGGTGGTAGTAGCGGCAGAGGATGCCCAGATGGCCTTTGCGTTGAGCGGAAGCCTGAAAAGTATCAATGTTGCGGTGGGTGATAAAGTGCAGCCAGGACAGGTGCTGGCTGAGTTGGAATCAAATCTTATCCAGATGGATTATGCCCAGGCAGAGCGAACAATCAAAGAGTTGACATCGCCAGCAGCCCAGGCGGCAGCTGCGATGGACCTGGCGGTTGCCCAACAGGCGCTGAAAGACCAGCAGGAGAGGGTGGATTCTCAATTTTACCGGCGCGCTTCTGACACCCTGATCGATAATACACAGGGAGAGATTGATCTGGCAAAACAGGCATTGGCGCGGGCCTCGGACGCCTATAAAATGGTTGCGCGGAAGCAAGATGGGGATAGCCAGAAGGCGGCTGCCTTAGTGGCGATGACAAGCGCTCAGTTAAGATTGAATGACTTGATTGCCAGATTGAATTGGTATTCGGGTAAACCTTCGGAAATAGATGCAGCTTTAGCTCAAGCGAAACTTGATGCAGCCAAAGCTGCAGTGCAAGAAGCCGAGTGGTATCTGACTCTGCTTAAAGGCGAACAAATTCCATCCGAAGCCACCGGGAGCAATCTAACGCGTCTGGAAATGGCGAAAAACACACTGGCAACAATCAAAGACAAATTGGACCACATCCGGCTCGTTTCACCGATTGCCGGAACGGTGATTGATGTCAATGCTATTTCGGGTGAGAGTGTCTTGCCCGGGCAGATCCTTTTTTCCATCAGTAATGTCAGTAGTTTGCATGTGGAAACTACTGATTTGAGCGAAAGAGATGTTCCAAAGGTCTCCATTGGGCAGGCTGTGATGGTTTCTGTCAAGGCTTTGAACCTGACTGTACCTGGGCATGTGGTCCGTATATCGCCAG
>CAZHWV010000007.1:0-62721 GCA_964536185.1 uncultured Anaerolinea sp.
ATGGTTGAGGGCCATGTGCCGCAAGGCGTGAGGGTTCAAGTCCCTCTCAGCGCACCAAGGTCAAAACAGGTACGAGTATCATCGCAGGATGGTCTTGTACCTGTTTTATTTTAAATTAAGCAATTACCAAATATGAAAGGAAATGGAGGGGGCTGTTTCAATGCGCTATAATTCAGTTATGGGGATGCCTGGATCACTGAAGTTCGAATTTACCCGTAGGAGTCTTCCATGACTTTACGTAATAAGTCTCTTGTTATCATAATTTTGGTTTCTCTCTTAATTATCAGTTTGATAAATACATCGGCTCGATTAATCCTATTAAAAGGCTTCTCCACTTTGGAAGAGGTATATTGTCAAAAAAATTTGCAACGCGCTTCTAACGCCTTAACCAGCGAAAAAAAACACTTATTCGCCCTGGCGCATGACTATGCTGTCTGGGATGACAGTTACATTTTTGCCGAGGATTTGAACCCGGCTTACGTAAGTTCAAACATGAATCCAGCAACCTTTGCAAGTTTGGGTATCAATTTTTTTATTTTTACCGATAACTCTGGAAAGGTTATCGCCTCATATGGTTACGATTTGACCAAAAATGTTACGATCGCCGTCTCTGCAGATTTACTTGATCTGATTTCCACAAGTGAGCTTTTTCACAAGATTGATAGTAATACTGATTCAACAGGCTTTGTCATCTCAAATGGCAAGCCGATCCTTCTGGCCTATCACCCTATCTTGACAAGTGTGTCAGCGGGTCCCCCACATGGCTTATTGATCATGGGACGCTTGATGGGCGATGACTTCACAGCACAATTATCGGATACAACCCAATTAACCATTGAGATTGAACCTTATCAGAATTCAGCGCTGAGCCTCGAACTAAAAACCGTAAAACAGGTTGTTGGCAGCGAGCCGGCCATATCCATTAAAATACTTGATCCGCAATCCATTGCCGGGTATGTGGTGTTTCCTGATATTTTTGGCAATCCAGCCCTGATTTTACGGACGGTAATGGAAAGAGATATTTATAATCATGGATATACAACGATCCTGTTTTTTATTAACGTAGTGTTTTTTGGTAGCGTATTCTTTTTTGCTACCGCCCTTATTTTGTTGGATAAACAAGTATTTATCCGTATTTCTAGCTTGAGCAAATCGGTTTTGGGGGTGCGTTTAAGTGGCCAGCTTTCAGACCGAGTTGAGGTTAAGGGAAAGGATGAAATAACAACCCTGTCCACTGAGATCAACGAAATGCTGCAATCATTGGAAGTTGCTGATTTTAACCTGCGCCACTCAAGAGACGAGTTGGAAAAACTTGTCGAAGAACGAACCGCAACACTGGTACAGGTCAATGAAGAATTAACGTATGAAATCTCAGAACGCGAGCTGGGTCAGAAAGCGCTTCTGGACGCTTATCGCGAAATTCATCTGATCATCAGCACAATCTCTTCGATTATGATTGGGGTAGACAGCGACCGGATGGTAACACTATGGAATGATGTCGCCGCCGAGATGTTAGGGCTGTCATCCATTGATGTTACCGGCCTGGATTTCTTTTCGCTGCCAATCAATTGGGATTGGGAAAATATTTCCAAAAAAACAGCCGAATGCACAAAAAACAACCAAAAAATCAGAATGGATGATATTACCCTGGTGACCCGAGAGAATAAGCCACGCGTTCTGGGTATTACGCTGACGCCCTTATTTCTGAAAAATAAGGAACAGGCCGGTTTTTTGCTAATAGCGTCGGATATTACTGAACGGCGATTATTGGAGCAGCAATGGGGCCGGTCGAATAAGTTGGAAGCCATTGGTCAGTTAACAGCCGGAGTTGCTCACGAGATAAATACGCCTACTCAACTGGTCGGCAGCAACCTGCGGTTTTTGGGCCAGCAATTGGAGCCAGTGCTCACGTTAATTGATAAGGTCTATCAACTGAACCGGGCAGTAAAAAATGGGACTGCAACCCCTGAATTAGCGATTGAGCTGGAAAAAGCGGCTATAGCTACTCACCTGGAATACTTCAGGCAAGAGGCGCCTAAAGCGATTGAGCAATCGCTGGAGGGTATCGATCGAATTTCCCGGATTATCTCGGCCATGCGTTTTTTCTCGCACCCAGGCAGTGAATACAAAGAAATGGCTGATCTGAATCAAATCATCGAGAATGCCCTATCATTGTCGCATAATGAATGGAAGAATGTGGCTGAAATAATCACCGATCTCGAAGCAGACATTCCTGCCGTAGAATGCTTGCCTATTGATCTGAGCCAGGTTGTGCTCAATTTAATTATCAATGCTGTCCATGCCATCCAGGATGTTGCCGGTGATGAACCCACGACGAAAGGTCAGATTGTCATCACCAGCCGCCAGATAGGAGAATTGGTGGAGGTGCGCATCGCCGACAGTGGGACAGGCATCCCGCCAGAAATCCACGATAAAATCTTTGATCCCTTTTTTACCACCAAAGATGTCGGCCGTGGAACAGGCCAGGGTCTGGCAATTGCCTATACTGTGATCGTTCAAAAACATGGGGGGACCATAGAATTTGAGACCGAGCTCGGCCGTGGCACAACATTCATTATTCGTTTCCCAAAGAAAGCAGACCAATGACTGATAAAATTCTTCTCGTTGACGATGAACTTCTCCTGCTGAATTCACTGAGGCGGGAGTTGGGCATGCAATATGAAATTGACGTCGCTGAAAGCGGCGCCGATGGTTTGGAAAAAATTGCTAACAGCGGACCTTTCGCTGTCATTGTGTCCGATTTCCGCATGCCAAAAATGGATGGGATTAAATTTCTTGCCCAGGCCATGGAAATCGCCCCTGACACAGTGCGCATGATGTTAACCGGCAACGCTGATTTGCCGACTGCGGTCGAAGCAATTAACAAGGGTCAAATATTCCGTTTTCTTTCTAAACCTTGTTCGGGCAAGCCACTTACCCAGGCATTAGATGCAGGGTTAAGGCAGTACCAGTTAGTAATGGCCGAAAAAGAGCTGCTCGAAAAGACTTTGAAAGAAACAATCAATATGCTCACCGAGGTGTTGGCGATTGTCAACCCCAAAGCCTATGGGCGCTCGTTACGTATCCAACAGCATGTTGCCCATATTGTCAAAGAACTAAACATAAAAAACGGCTGGCAGTATGAAATGGCCGCAGCTCTTTCACAATTAGGCTGGATCACTTTTTCGCAACAAATGTTGGAGAAAATCGATGAAAATCAAAATTTCAACGCCGCTGAGGCGGTGATATTTTCTAATCATCCTTTCACCACCAGCAAGTTGTTGAACAATATACCCCGCCTTGAGTTGGTCACCAAGGTAATCCTTGGGCAGGATCGTTCGATTGATGACTTGTGTCTCGACCCGGCTTACCCGGAGGCCTACACAGTTGACCTGGGATCGCACATTCTCAAAGTTTGCATCGATTATGACCATCTTTTGTTACAGGGTCACATGCATGACCAGATCCTCGTCCGATTGCGGGCAAGGCAAAATAGTTACCTCCCGGAAATTCTCAATGCGTTGAACAGCCTGCAAAGCTTTAAACCGGCCCCAGGTCAAAGGCGAATTGAGGATATTAAGTTGAAGGAACTGGAAGTGGGCATGCTCGTGGTCGAACCTATTAAGGGTGTTAACGGGGAGATACTGGTTAATCATGACACGTATATTACGCGTTCAATTCTGATCAAACTTCTCTCGATCGTGGCTCACAACAATGTTGTGATTGAGCCACTTAAGATCGTATGGGGAGGATAAGGATTTTTTATTTATGCTACCGCTAGATGAGAAGACCGAAGGAATACTATCCGAGAAGGAACCTGAGAATGTCAACTAACCCATACAAACTGCTGGCCAATAGACTCGATGCTTTGCCCAATGGATTCCCGGCGACGAAGGATGGGGTAGAGCTGCACCTGTTGGAGAAATTATTCAGCCTGCAAGAAGCTGAATTGACCGCCCAGTTGACAACTCAATTTGAAAGTGTTGAACAAGTCGCGGCGCGCACCGGTGAAGAGGCGGGTCAGCTGCGCCAGCTGCTCAAGGGGATGTCACGACGAGGTTTGATTGAAGCCGGACGTTTTCAGAATGGCCTGGGATATCGACTGCTCCCGTTTGTCGTCGGTATTTACGAAATGCAGGTCAATAGCCTGGATGCTGAATTAGCAGGCTTATTTGAGGTCTACTTCGCCCAGGCATTTGGCGAGGCGCTCAGGATTCAGCCACAATACCATCGGGTCATTCCAATTGGGGAGAGTGTGCGCAATACTATGGAAGTGCAGCCATTTGAGAGCGCATCTGACCTGGTAAATGGGGCTCAGGCCTGGGGGGTATTGGATTGTATTTGTCGAAAACAAAAATCTCTGATTGGCGAGCCTTGTGAACACCCGGTTGACGTTTGCATGATCCTGGATCAACGTCCCGGCGTATTTGATAACAGCCAAAACATCAGTGTTGTCAATCGCGACCAGGCGCTGGCAACTTTGCGGCGAGCAGCCGAAGCGGGTCTGGTCCATTCGGTCAGCAACAATCAGAAGGGCGTCCACTATATTTGTAATTGTTGTACCTGTTCGTGCGGTATCCTGCGAGGCATGGCTAATTTGGGAATTGCCAATGTAGTTGCCCGGTCAGCATTTGCCAACGAGGTGGACAGCGCCCTGTGCAGCGCCTGTGGGTTATGCGTGGAGGCCTGCATGTTTGCAGCGCTGACCATTGATAACACAGCAGTGGTTGACAGAGTGCGTTGCGTGGGTTGTGGGGTGTGTGTTTTGAATTGTCCGAGCGGAGCCATGGGATTGACGCGTCGCCCTGATGATGAGATCTTGCCCGTCCCCGAGACTTTAGATGATTGGGGTGCAAGGCGGTTAACTGCGCGCGGTTTGGAATAGATCAAGAATGCTGACAAACAAAAATGGGTTGCTCATTTCGCTGAGCAGCCCATTTTTGAAAATTAATTTACGGAGTCTTACTTGATACCCAGATAGCTGGCTCGAACGCGAGGATCCTCGAGAAGTTCTTTGCCTGTGCCTTCCATAATGATCTGGCCTGTTTTTAGCACATAGGCGCGGTGACACATTTCCAGGGCGAGAGAAGCATTCTGTTCGACTAACAGAATGGTCAACCCTAATTCTCGATTCAGGCGCACGATAGTTTCAAACATCGTGTCAATAATAATAGGCGCAAGACCGAGGGAAGGTTCATCCAGCATAAGCATCTGTGGTTGTGACATGAGCGCGCGTCCGACAGCCAACATTTGCTGTTCACCACCGGAGAGTGTACCGCCACGCTGATTAATGCGTTCTTTCAAGCGAGGAAAAAGTTGGAAAACTTCATCAATCATCTTTTCAATTTCCTGGCGATTGGAACGAGTATATGCGCCGACCATAAGGTTTTCACGAACGGATAGAGGCGAAAAAATCCGCCGTCCCTCAGGCACCAAAGTAATGCCGCTGGTGACTACTTTGTGGGCATCTTTCATCAAAGGCTGACCTTTGAAAAAAATTGAGCCAGAAACGCTGGGTTTAACTGCCGCAATGGTCTTCATCAAGGTGGATTTGCCAGCACCATTAGCGCCAATCACGGCTACAATTTCGCCCGGATTTACGTGCAGGCTAATCTTGTTGATGGCGCAAATACCGCCGTAAAAGACGGAAAGATCACGAACCTCAAGGATTGGTGGTTTCTCTGCCATTTTTTCTTTCTCCCAGGTAGGCTTTAATGACTTGCGGATTATTCTGGATTTGATCCGGGCTGCCTACGGCAAGAAGCGAACCCAGGCTAAGCACATAGATGCGCGACCCGCGGCAAAGATCCATGACTACAGCCATGTGGTGTTCGATGATAATAATTGTGTATTTCATGGTGGTATGAATCTGACGCACGAGTTCAATCAGGTCATTGCACTCATCTTCGTTCATGCCGGCAGCGGGCTCGTCGAGAAGCAGCAATTGCGGAGATGTGGCCATGGCGCGGGCTATTTCCAGGCGGCGTTGCAAACCATAGGGCAGGCTGGAAGCCTTGGCATGGGCGTGGTCTTTTAAATTGACCATTTCGAGCAATTCTAAGGCTCGTTTGCGCGTATTTGCCTCAGCCTGGCGGGCTCGTGGTGTGCGAATAAAAGCTTCGGCAAGTGAATAGAGCGGTGTGCTGTGCAAGCCAAGTTCCACATTCTCGTACGCCGTCATTTGGGGAAACAAGCGAATGTTTTGGAAGGTGCGGCTAATTCCTTTTCGGCAAATCTGATCTGGTGAAATGCCCAAAACACTTTTTCCGTTTAATAGAATTTGGCCGGAAGTTGGTTTGATGGCATTGGTAATCAGATTGAAAACCGTTGTTTTGCCGGCCCCATTGGGGCCGATGAGTGCAACCATCTCGCCTGTCTTCAAAGACAGGGAGACATCATTAACCGCTCTGACGCCGCCAAAGTCGACAACAAGGTTCTTTATGGTGAGAAGTTCACCGGAGGAATTATTATCTGTGCTCATCTGGATTCCTTACCCTTTCACCGCACCGGCCGGTTTGCGGCGGATTTTATTCCATAGGACGCGCACAAAATTCATATTCATTTCCACATAACCCAGTAAACCCTGAGGGCGGAAGATCATAACGACCACAAACAAAAAGCCATAGAGGATCAAGCGCCATTCAGCCAGAGACCGGAGCAGTTCGGGCACTGCAACTAATACAAAGGCAGTGATGACCGGGCCGATCAAGGACTGAATTCCGCCGAAGACCACTGCTGCCAGCAGGTCGGAGGATTTTGTGAGCGTAAAAAAGGAAGGACTGAGGTAAGCAAAATAAAAACCGAGCAGGCCTCCGGCCACGCCCGCGTAAAAAGCGCTAATAAACAGGGCCATTAGCTTGGTCTTTAATAGATTAACACCCATCATCTCCGCGGCTACTTCGTCCTGTCCGACGGCTATGCAATTTTTGCCGTATTGGGAAGTGACAAACTTATGCGCGAAAAACACTGCCAGGATCGCCGCAATCAGTACAACATAGACATTCGAATGATTGGGGATATTCATGTATCCAAAAGCCCCACCAATCTTTATGGCTCCAATGGACTTGGTGTTATTAAGCAGGAGACGAATGGCTTCGGAGAAACCCAGGGTGGCAATCGCAAAATAGTCGCCGCGTAAGCGGCTGCGGAAAGCCGGGTAGCCGATAATGAAGCTACACAACCCGGCAAAAGTGCCACCCAACAGAAGAGCGAGAATGAAGGGAACATTATATTCTTTTACCAGGATGGCGCTTACATATCCACCTAGAGCCATAAAACCAGCGTGGCCGATTGAAAATAAACCGGTGTAACCTGTCAGGATGGCTACTCCTATGGCCGCAATGATATTTATCCCGCTGAGAATGATAATTGCGATAAGATAGCTCATTGTTTGGCTGTCCTTTCTTTACAATTTCTCATCACCGCTCTTGCCCATCAATCCATTCGGGAAGAACAGCAGGATGATAATCAGGAACAAGAAGGAAAACAAATCACGGTAGCTGGAGGAAATATAGCCCGAAACCAGTGTCTCTAACACCCCCAGGATCATACTTCCGACAATAGCTGCCGGCAAGCTGCCGAGACCTCCGACGATACTGGCAATCATCGCTTTAATCGTGACAATACCCATCGTCGGAAACACAGCATATTTAATCCCATAAAAAACGCCTGCAACCGCAGAGAGTACGCCTGTGATGATAAAAATGATCATCGCTACGGCGTCATTGTTGATCCCCATCAGTGAAGCTGTCTGGATGTCGATGGCACTGGCGCGAATTCCAAGCCCCCATTTGGTGCGATAAAGGAATAACCAGAGCAGGGCTAATACGCCAAAAGAAATTAAACCTGCCAGCAGATCCATTCTGCCGATGGAGACCCCACCAAAAAAAATGGGTTGAGCGCTTTGGATTGGAAATTTGCGGAAAGTGCCACCAAAAAACTTGTTGATCAGGTTCACAATTGCCAGGTTGACGCCCATGGCCGAAATCATCATAAAAAGACGCGGAGCTTTGCGTTGGCGCAAAGGACGATAGGCGAGTTTTTCGGATCCGACGGATAGGATCACGGTCAAAACGATCGATAAGATCATTGCTAGCCAGAAGGGCATGGCGAAGGATGTGATCGCCATAAAAGCCATGAAGGCCCCAAAAGCCATGAAGGCATCGAAGGCCCAGTTGGTGAAGTTGTAAACACTGTAAACTAACGCGTAACCCACCGCCAACAAAGCATAGATTGCACCAATCGAGATGCCGCTAATCAGTTGTTGGAAAAATAATTCCATTGAGGTTTTCCTTTCCCGAGGATTTCCGTTTTACCAGGATACGTAAAAATCCGAATCAAAAGGGGTGTTTGCTGAGGATCAGCAAACACCCCACAGATGGTTCAATTTCTATTTCGGGGTGAAGGTTTCAACCAGTTTCCATTGGCTGTTATTAATTGACATGATCAACAGCGGTTTATTGTGGGGGTTATGAGTATCTGGTTCCATGGTGACAACGCTGGTGAACAATTGAACATCTTTCATATTTTCAATTGCATCGCGGATAGCGGTAGGAGTCGGATCACCAACTTTGAGTGATTCGCGAATACCATATTCAATCGCCATGAGCGCGTCGAGGCCGTAGTAAGTATAGATACTGGCCTTCGAGTTGTGCTTTTTCTCGAATTCGGTATTGAACGCAGCGAATTCTGGAGCAATGTCTGAAACGCCGGTGGTTACGATAGCGCCTTCAAGTTGAGGGCCGGCCATTTCAAGGAGTTCTGGGACGAAGACGCCGTCGCCAGCCATGATTTGAATTTTCAAACCGAGCGCTTCAGCTTGCTGGGCAACCAGACCAACGTCCTTGTAGGTGTAAGCATCGACAACCAACAGGTCGGCGCCGGCATCTTTAATCTTGGCCAGTTGGGCGCGGAACTCAGAATCGCCTTGCGTATAACCTTCTTCGGCCACAATCTCACCACCCAGTTCGAGGAAGTGGGTCTTGAAGAACTGGTGAAGTCCAACTGTGTAGGGCGAGGCGATGTCAGTTAAGAGAGCTGCTTTGCGCAAGCCTAACTTGTTATAAGCAAAATCTGACTGGGCATAGCCCTGGTAGGGGTCAATGAAGCAGACACGGAACATGTAGGGGTGCAATACACCAGCTTCGGAGACGGTTACATTGACGTTGGAGGCCGTGGTTGCGATAACCGGCACCTTGGCAGCGTCGGCAATGTCCGCAATCGGAACGCCTGCCGCAGACCAGGATGGCCCAATTACGGCGACAACTTTATCCTGGTCGAACAGGCGCTTAATGACGGTAACGGCATCGGGAACTTCAGAACGGGTGTCGTAGACAACCAATTGAAGCTTATAACCGCCAATTCCACCCGCATCATTAATTTTGGCGATATAGTCTTCCATCGCCGGAACCGAAGCGGTTCCGACATAGGCGTCGACGCCAGTTTGCTCGGTGATGAACCCAATCTTGAGTACCTTTTCCTGCGCACAGCCGGTCAGCAGGCTGGTCATCAGCAAAATAGTGATCAAAACGAGCCCAAACATTTTGGTGCTTAATCTTGAATCCTTACTCATCGTTTCTCTCCTTGTTTGGCAAAATGTGATTTTAAAAAGCGAAAAAAATTAACTTTTCACTTTAATATCCATTGCGAAATCGAACGTACAAGGTTTAGAGTCAGGTAACACAAAGATTATACACTACATACAAAAACATTCTAGCATTTATTGAATAAAGATGTCAATTGATGTGGATACGAATTTTATTTAGCAAGCGCTCAACTCAGCAGTGGTAAAATACATTTTAGAACAGAACAAGGAGAATTTTATGCCGGCAGTTTTTCCATCGAATGAATGGCTGAAAGAGTTTGAAGGTAAGCTAAATTCGGACGAGCGTTATGCCCAGATTGCCAAGAACTGGGAGGGCGATATGTACTTTGTCATCGAGCCGGATGGCAACTTGAAGACTCAAGTCGTCATGTATCTTGACCTGTGGCATGGCAAGTGCCGGGGTACAGAGATCGTTGCTTTATATTCCGAGCACAACCCGGCATTCACACTCAAGGCAGGCTATGGTAATTTTGCAAAAGTGCTGACGGGTGAATTAGATCCAATGCAAGCCATGTTGACCAGAAAATTGGATGTAAAGGGGAATATGGCAGTGATGATGCGCAATGTTCCAACGGTATTGGATTTTGTGCGCTGCGCCCGGGAAATGACGAAGGAAGTATTGTAAAGATCGCAAAATTCCGAAATCGACCTGGGCATTTACCGCCCGGGTTTTTTTTTGCCGGCTAATTCGTGATTATTTTTACATCCCAAGGACCAGATCGGGGTTCCTTTTTAAAATATTTATCGACCAGGAGTTGTTATGATGAATTTAGTTGCTATTGAAGGCGCTTATCGGTTTGTAGACAATAAAATCATTATCCGTATTCGCGATCGTGTCTGCGAGTCAGCAGATGAATTGCTTTCCAGTCATTTATTCCGTGAGGTGCTCGGACGCTATGTTCATGTGTTAATCCGCCAGGATTCGCCAGTTTTGGCAATGTTTGCCCAAGAGCCAGAACAGATCGAAGAAGCGGACATCGATTCTTTGAGCCAAACAATTCACATTGTTACCAAGATGCAATTAGATTGGGCCTCCAAGCTGGCAATCGATCAGCGCTTTATCGAGAAGCCAGGGTTACTCCATGAATTTGTTGAAGGTCTGTATGATTATTGGCGTAAGTTCGAGCGTTACCTGGTGTGTGATTCAGCTGGCGATATACTGGATCAGCGCCCGTACCGAACGTTTAATGCGACCGTGGAAACATTGATGAACCTTGTGCGTGGAACCTATCGGGATGTGCAGGAAAATCTTAGCGGGCGGCATCCTCGAATCTACCGGCAGGTCAGTGCTGGAGCGGAGGTAGCGACGATTGCTCTTCCCAAGGAGCTGCCAGGCTTAGGAAAATATATTGGTCAACTAGGCGCGGTGCCCGTCATTCGTCAGGTTTGCCTTTACCCTCCGATGCTGCTCAACCCACCGATGAACAAACGTACTGGCAGCTTTGAGCGTGTGAAGGTTAATCCGCTTGAATTTGCCGGGGTAAATGATACCGAATGGTTATGTTATCCTGCGCGAGTGGGTAAGATGCTGGTGTTGGTATATTTCCATGAAAAGTTTTTTGGGTTGGGCTTTGCGATGAGTAATTTATTTGAATTGGCCGATGACGTTGCCTTGCAACAAAAACCGGATGCAATTTTTCTTTTTGGTACGCCTGAGCATGCTTTGGATCATCTCGCCGAACTTCCAACCGTTTTCTATGATGATGGAGATATATTAATTGGGGCGATCCCACGGCGGGATGAGTTTGGCTATTTTGGTTATCTAAAAAAGATGATATTAACCTTGCACAACATCAAGGTCATGAAACAGGGCAATTTACCGTACCATGGGGCTATGGTGCAGTTGCGCCTTAAGGGTGAGCGCAGGGCAAACATTGTAATTGTCGGTGATACCGGCGCGGGAAAATCGGAGACCTTGGAAGCCTTCCGGTCTTTGGCGGGCCAACAAATCCGCGATATGACTGTCATCGCTGATGATATGGGCTCATTCGAATTTGCTCCGGATGGCCGGGTAATGGGTTATGGGACAGAAATTGGTGCCTTTGTGCGCCTGGATGATCTGCAACCAGGCTACGCATTTAGCCAGCTTGATCGTTCGATCATCATGAACCCGAACCAGACAAACGCGCGGGTTGTTCTACCTGTAACCACACTTGAAAACGTGGTGAAAGGTGTGCCAGTTGACATGGTCTTATATGCCAATAATTACGAAGCGGTGGATGCTGACCATCCCGTTTTTGAACCGTTTTCCGATGCTAAATCTGCCCTGGATACCTTCTGTGAAGGAACGGCGATGAGCAAGGGTACGACGACGACGACCGGGTTGGTGCATACTTATTTTGTTAATGTGTTTGGGCCGATCCAGTATCCTGAAATTCACGATGAAATAGCTCAGCGTTTCTTTGAAGCATTCTTTGAGCAGAAAATTCAAGTCGCCCAATTGCGAACCCAGTTGGGCGTTCCTGGGATGGACCACAGCGGTCCCAACCTGGCAGCGAAAGCCCTGCTTGAACTGCTCGAAAACCAATAACAAATCAAGGCAAGTGGCAGTGGTAAAGTCCGAGGCAACCTATTTTGTTTGCCTGGTGCGCGTAGACTACCGGATCACATCGAAAGGGCAGTGTATAATTAATCAATGCAGCCAATCCTGACGGTTAACCTGACAACCCAGCAAATAGGATCTTACCTGGTTCCTGATGAATGGGAGCGGAATTATTTGGGCGGCGCTTCGTTGGGAGCCCGAATATTATATGATTCGCTTACGTGCGAACTGGATGCTCTCTCTCCAGCCTCACCTTTGCTGATCTTAAATGGACCGTTATCGGGGACAGCTGGCCCAGCAGTGGGGCGCTTTGTGGTGTGCGGTAATCCCCTTTGACGGGCCTGTGGGCTGAATCAAACTGCGGTGGTTTTTGGGGGCCGGAATTACGCGCTGCCGGGTATGATGGCGTCTGGTTAATCGGAAAGGCTGATAACCCTGTTTACATTTGGGTTAATGACCAGTCGATTGAGATTCGGGATGCAACTGGACTGTGGGGGCAGGATACTTATGAGTTACAGAAAACACTCAAAACCACAATTGGCCTTCCGGGAATAAGGGTTCTTGGAATTGGGTTGGCTGGTGAAGCCATGCTGCCTTATTCTCTTTTACTTTGCGACCATGGACGTGTGGCTGGGCGAACTGGACTAGGCGCGGTGATGGGCAGTAAAAATCTCAAGGCATTGGCGGTTAGAGGAACAGGTAAGGCGCCCGTGGCCGAACCTGGAGTGTACGCCTCATTACGCAGTGCCGCGAACCGCGCACTCAGAGAAGACCCGATGAGCAATATGCTCAGTTCACTTGGCTCGGCAGGTACCGCGGATTATTTTAATTACTTGGGCGAACAGCCCAAGAAATACTTTAGCGCTGGTGTCCTGGATGGCGCTGATAATATTTCTGGCGCGAGTGTGGCTGAAACGATTCTTGTGGGAAAAAGCGCCTGCCATGCCTGTGTCATTGCCTGTGGTAGAGTGGTACAGCTTGATGACGGTGAAAAACGAAAGGGACCCGAGTACGAGACCCTGGTTGGTTTTGGGCCAAATTTGGGTCTGACTGATCCAGCGATTGCAACACGCCTGGGTGAGTTATGCGATCGATATGGTCTGGACGTTATATCGATGAGCGGAACCATTGGGCTCGCCTTCCGGTTATTCGAACTTGGCATCATTGGTAAAGAGGATACTGGCGGACTTGAGCTCAATTGGGGTAATGCGCAGGCAGCCGAGGAGTGCATCCATCTCGCCGTCAGGCGTGAGGGTTTGGGGAAAATTCTGGCGCTTGGGGCAAAAAAAATGGGTGAGTACTTCGGGGCTGCTGATGAAGCCATTCAGGTAAACGGTCTTGAAGTGGCTTACCACGACCCGCGCGGGGCATCAGGGATGGCGATCGTATACGCTACTTCTCCACGTGGCGCCTGCCACAACCAGTCTGATTACTTTTTGGCCGAAATTGGCCAGGTAGATGCCAGTCTGGGGCTCGGATTCTTTGACCGCCAGGCTGGAGCGGAAAAAGCAGCCAATGTTGCCAGGCATCAGGATTTCCGAACGGTAAATAACTCCCTGGTGATCTGTATGTTTGCAAATATTTCTCCAGAAACGATGATCAATTTGATCAATGCGGCTTGCGGCTACAATTGGACTCTGGGTGATTTGATGCTTTGTGGTGAGCGTTCCTGGAACTTGAAGCGGCTGATTAATATCAACCTTGGCCTGACTTGCGCTAACGACACTTTACCCAAACCGCTTTTGAAGGCTTATCTGGATGGCGGAGCGGCCGGCTACAGCATACCGTTTGAGGAAATGATGCAGGCTTATTACCAGGCGCGCGCATGGGATGCGAAGACTGGTGTGCCTGATGAGCAAAAACTCAACGAGTTAGGGTTAAAAGGGTTGGCAAAGCGCCATAGTTAGTATATAATTGTCTTGCTGAGGGGCGCAAGCGCCCCTTGTTTATATTTTCTGTTTCCTACCCTGCTCGTGACACACGTGAAGAGCCACACCCCCTGCGGCAGCCCTCGTGCGACGGCAGGGTGGGTCTTTTAATAAGTGTATGGGCGCAGCATTGCTGCGCCCTTTTGCTTGGATTGGGTTAGAATAAGTAAAACCCCGAATAATTCCCAGGAGGAACCCTGATGAAACTTGTTACCGTGTCTGAAATGCGCGCTATTGAACAGGAGGCCAACCAAAATGGTCTCGATTATGGCATGATGATGGAAAAAGCCGGTCATGGCCTGGCTGACGAAATTGAACTGCTGGCCCATACTGAGGATGATGAGCGTGAAGTGCTTGGCCTGGTTGGATCGGGAAACAATGGCGGCGATACCCTGATCGCTCTGGCTCACCTGGCTGCCAATGGCTGGCGCGTTCGTGCTTTCCTTGTCCGGCGCCAATCAGAAGGAGATACACTGGTTGAGCGTCTAAAAAAAGAAGGCGGAGAAATTATCTTTGCGGAAAATGATTCCCAATTTGATAATCTTTCTGCATTTGTGAGCACAGCTGATGTGGTTGTCGATGGATTGCTTGGTACCGGTGTGCAACTCCCGCTCAAAAAGGATGTTTCTGATGTATTGGAAGCAGTCAACAGAGCTATTGCCGAACTTTCCTGGCCGCCTTATTCTGTTGCGGTTGATTGCCCGTCCGGAGTGAATTGTGATACCGGTGAATCCGCCGGGGAAGTTATTCCTGCCAGCCTGACCGTTTGTATGGCGGCTATTAAGGAAGGATTGCTCAAATTTCCTGCTTTTGACCTGGTCGGCGAGCTGCGTGTGGTCGATATTGGTTTGAGTGACAATGTAAGCGCCTGGAAAAATATTAATCATTTTGTCGCCGATGACGAAATTGTAGAAGATATCCTGCCTTTACGTCCCGCTGATGCGCATAAAGGGACCTTTGGAACTAGCCTGATCGTGGCTGGTTCAATCAGCTATCCAGGCGCACCCTTGCTAGCTGGGCGAGCTGCCTATCGAAGTGGGGCAGGCCTTGTTCAAATGGCTGTAACTGGCCCGGTTCAAATGATTATTGCCGGCCAACTCCCAGAAGCCACCTGGATTTTACTTCCTCAGGAGTTAGGTGTTATCTCTGAAGGGGGCGCAGACGTACTCCTGAAAAATATCGAGCGCGCTACCGCGGTTTTGATTGGGCCGGGCCTGGGCAGCGAGGATCGCACAAAAAACTTTATTGAAAACCTGTTAAAGGGCAAGGTAAGCTCCAAAAACCATTCAGGACGGATCGGCTTCACCCAGGTGGAAGCTGATAAAAAAACTGAGAAAAACGCTGCCATTCCGCCAATGGTATTCGATGCCGATGGTCTGCGGCTGCTAGCCAAAATTGAAGGTTGGCCCAGTTTGCTCCAGACTGATTCTATTCTGACCCCTCATCCAGGTGAAATGGCGGCCTTAACTGGCCTTGAAATAGATGACATTCAGGCTGACCGCCTGAATGTTGCCTTGAAGTACGCGGCTGAATGGGGGCATGTTGTGGCGCTTAAAGGCGCTTTCACTGTCATCGCTGCGCCGGATGGGAGAGCTACGCTCATACCGATCGCTACGCCAGCCTTGGCGCGGGCAGGAACTGGAGATGTGTTGGCAGGTCTTATCGTCGGTTTACGCGCCCAGGGTGTGAATGCTTATGAGGCCGCTGTGGCGGGGGCCTGGATCCATGCCCAGGCTGGCCTGTATGCTGCTGAGAAAGTTGGCGCAGAGGCCTGTGTCATGGCTGGAGATGTATTGGAAGCTGTCGCAGATGTTTTAAGCATTTATTAGCATATTGTCAAGGACACAAATCGGCTCGCAGAATTAATTCTGCGAGCCGATTTTTCTTAACCATGTAAATAGATTTTGCGGTTCAAGCGTACAAGCCCCAATCCAGGGCCGAGGGGTCTTCCATCATGGAGAAATCCCAGGCATCCATACCCATTTCCACTGTGACAGGCATTTTTAAGCCTTCCTGGGCTTTCTGACGAGTCATATCGACCATGGCAGGGCCGTATGGACAAAACGGAGTGGTCAGAATCATTTTCAACCGAGCAATTTCACCGTCGATCTCAACATTTCGAATCAGGCCGAGTTGAATAATGGTAAGACCAATTTCCGGGTCAACTACTTCCGAGAGGCTGGCACGGACTCTTTCAACAATATCGGGGTGAGTTTTGTGAATGCTCCACTTGACTATATTTTGGGGTTCGTCGGTCATTTTTCCTCTGTTAAGGGATATTTTACTGCCAATTTTGTACTACATAAGTGCAGTGATTAGCACCGCTCAAGATACACTGAATCTTATTGGCTGGGAGGGCTAACATTGTGGATATGAGTGTCTGGTCAACCGTACAGACTTCAGGATGGCTCTGCCCAATTTGCAAATATGGGCAGGTAATCTCGTGGATCAGGTATTGCGAACCTTGTTTTTCCCATTCGACGACGAAACCCTCTTCCGCCAGCAATTCCTTCATTACTTCTAATCGTTCTTCAATTTTTAGTCCTTTGAGTTCATCAGCATGTTCGCTTGCGATACTTGCAGCCAATTCCTTGAACATCTCGCTGACCATTGGTTGAGAAAATTTATCCTTCATCTGGGTCAGTATCCGGGTTGTCAGGCGCAAGTAGCGGGTTGGGAATTTTTCGAGACCGTTTTCAGTGAGGTAATATACCAGGCGGGGGCGGCCTACACCGTGGCGTTCTTCGTCGGCGGTGACTAAAGATTCATCCTGTAAATTAGTCAGGTGGTGGCGCACAGAAATGGGATTGATGCCCACTGCTTCAGCCAATTCGATAGTTGACAAGCGTGGATGGCGAAGGATGGTCTGTAATATCCGGTCTCGTGTACTTTTCATGATTTCGCTATAGTTCAAATCTCTGTTTGGGTCAAGGGAATAAAATTCAATTTAGTTGAAGATATAATCGGAGTATATCAGTCCCGATTTTCTTTGTCAATATAATAGATAATTATCATAAATATTATGCCCCACCATCTCCGTAGAAAGCGGGATCTGTGGGGGTTTGTCCAGTTGAGTCATGTACATAGACCCAGTCACCTACTTTTGCCCAATCAAATAACCAATGTGCGTCGCCAGGATATAAGTTTACACATCCATGGGATTGGGGATACCCCAATTTAGCGCGCCAATATGCCCCATGTAAGGCGCGCGCTTTGTCGAAATACATCGTCCAGGGTACATTTTCAAGATAATAGTAATTTGGAGTATTGCGTTCGCCTTGCATTGTCTCCAAATCCAATTTTTTGTAAATTGGAAACAATCCGGGACGGGTAAATAAGGGTTCTAAACCAGTTGCAACGACGGTTGCGTAGACCATTTGTCCTTGATCATAGACCGCCAGTGTTTGTTGTGCAAGATCTACATCGATCCAACGTCCATCGGTGACACCGCTGGGGGGATTTGTGTTAGGAGAAACGACGGCTACGTCTCGTCCAAGCACCCATTCATCTGGGCCGATCAGGTGCCAGGTGGTACCTTCGAAGTTTTCTGTGGCATAGATCTGAACTATAGGGTATTCTTTTCCATCTGGTATTAATTTCCCAATGGGTATGTTATAGTCCATTTCATTTGGTTCTTGCCGTATGGCTGTTGAGCTAAAAACAAATCCGAAAGCATTGCTCGGGGTGGAATGAACTTCCACACCGGGAAAGGGGGTTGATATGGTACGAATATCTTCGCCATCTCCAGGCATAAAGGCTCCGGAAGGAAGCTGGAAGTAGGTTCCCTTTTCAGTGTCGAGTCGCTGTGCGTAAACCACATAGAAAAAAGCACCTGGCGCAAGAACCTGGGTTGCTCCAGTTTTTGCTCGGGCAGCATCTAACGATGGATAAAACGCAGTTCCCGTTTTGTTAACCTTGTAATAGTGGTAGGGTAATTCATTCAGGGTCGGGTCAGGATGGGAAATTTGTAATGGGCGAACGGGAAATTCAATACCCATATACGCCAGATTAGTCAAGTATTGAGAAGGTCCAAATGGGGCGCAATCATCGGGAGCTTGCAAGTAAGCAGCGGGAGGGCAAAGCACCGCGCCGGAATTATTTTCGGGAATTGGGGAAGCGCTGGCAACAGAAGATGGAGATGGTAGGACGGAACCTGCCAGTGCGAGAATTGTCAAGAGAAAGGGGATTCGATTCATTTTTGTGCCCATAATAAGTTTTCTGTTGTAAGCTTGAGTATTATACATGCTTTGGAGTCGTTCAATTGTAAACTCATTGTAAGTCTCATTGTAAGTCTCATGCTATAATTAACTAACTATTGTGGCTTGACACAGTCATTTCGCCATGTTAAAGTAAACATTAGTTATTTTTAATATACTTGGTAATGATTTTTTGTCCTTTGTAAGGAGGTTTTTTTGTCTAAATCTCGTACCCAACTAATGGTGGATCGCCTGCGAACTTTGCAGGCTTCGTCTCCAGATATAGAAGCCTCGGCAGTTGTCAGTGTGGATGGATTGAGTATTGCTTCTGCTTTACCCCAGGGTGTTGAAGAGGATCGTGTTTCAGCCATGTCAGCGGCCATGTTATCACTCGGGGAACGTATTTCATCTGAACTTGGGCGTGGTTCCGTTGAGCAGGTTTATGTCAAGGGTGAAAAAGGCTTTGTTGTTCTGATGTCAGTGGGTGAGGAAGCGGTCTTGACTGCTCTTGCCCGGGAGCAGGCTAAACTTGGCCTGATTTTTCTTGATATGCGCCGCGCAACTGAAGATCTGCGAAAACTCATTTAGTTTGGAGATCGTTATGAGCCCAATACCAAAAGCTGGTCTATATTACCCGAGCAAGTTTGGTCTGCTCATGATTAAAGCTCTTGAAGATGTAATGGGGAAGAACGGTATCAATGCAATATTAAACTTGGCTGGGTTAAGTGTTTATGCTGACAATTTGCCAGCTGAAAATCTGGAAAAGACCTTTGATTTTGCCGATGTTTCCTCAATCAATATTGCCCTGGAAGATATGTATGGTCCCCGAGGTGGGCGAGGGTTGGCTTTGCGCGCCGGTCGGGCCACATTTGCCGATGGTCTTAAAAGCTTTGGGGCACTTGCGGGAGTAGGAGATCTGGCTTTCAAGGTTCTACCGTTGCAAACAAAACTTCGCATTGGTCTACCTTCTTTCGCGAAAATATTTACCCAGGTTAGCGATCAAAATAGTACAGTGGAAGAGCGAGAAAACGAATTCGTTTGGACGATCCACAGGTGTCCCGTGTGTTGGGGTCGTTCTGAAGTGGATAAGCCAGTCTGTTTCATCGCGGTGGGTTTGTTGCAAGAATCTCTGAAATGGGTCTCTGGCGGGAATGAATTTCGTGTAAATGAGTCCAAGTGCCATGCGCTCGGTGATGAAGTTTGTGAATTTATCATTCAGAAAGAACCGATGTCCTGATCGAGTATCCCCCTACAGGCGAGGCAAAGTTTGACTAACGAAAAATCAAAAATCCTAATTATTGAAGATGATCTTGATGTGGCGGAAATGCTCAATGTATATTTTCGCTCGCTGGGATATGAGGTTTTTACCAGTAACTGGGGCGAAGATGGTATCCGGGCTGGGGCAACTATTCGACCAGATCTGGTCATCCTGGATATCCGTTTGCCGGATATCGATGGTTATGAAGTTGCTCGACGTTTACGCGCTGATCGCAAGACCAACATTATTCCGATCATTTTCTTGACTGAAAAACGCGATCGAGCCGATCGCTTGCAGGGTCTTGAAATTGGCGCGGATGATTACATAACAAAGCCTTTTGACGTTCAGGAACTGCGCTTGCGAGTTCGCAACGCTATTCGACGCGCTGGTCTGGACACGTTGACAAATCCGGTGACGGGCCTACCGGAAGGGGAAGTTGTTCTTGAGCGAATTCGGGAGTGTTTGAAAAAAGAAAAATGGGCAATATTATTAGTATCACTCCAAAACTTAGATGGTTTCCGTGAACAGTATGGTTTTGTGGCGTCTGATGATGTGATCCGAGCGGTGAGCCTGATAGTTAACAATAATACTAATGAAAAGGGAGCCCAGGAGAATTTCATCGGGCATCTTTCTTCGACGGAGATATTGTTAATAACTGAAACGGGCAGCGCCAGCATCCTGGATGAGCACGTTCGTACGCGATTAGAGAAAGCATTGGATTACTTCTATCCAATCAATGATCGCGAGCAGGCGGGTGATCGCGCGAACCGATTGTCGGTTCATACTGCGCATCTGGATTCGGATGGTGGGCGCTATGCCTCGGTTGAAGAGATCAAGGCTGAGCTTTTCCAACGGAAAAAATAGGAGCGGGTATTGCAGGTTACAGTGATTATTCCGACCTACAACGAAGCGGAGAACTTGCCAACACTGTTCTCCGCTTTATTTTCGTTACCTTTGACTGATTTGAAGGTATTGGTGGTGGACGATAACAGTCCGGATGGTACCGGTCGCCTCGCTGATGAATTGTGCAGCCGGTATCCGGGGCGGATATCGGTTTTGCATCGTGATGGTAAGTTGGGATTGCGTACGGCTTACCTGGAAGGTTTTAAGAAGGCAATTGCGGATGGAGCGCAGGCTGTCGGTCAGATGGATGCAGATTTTTCCCATAATCCGGCGCAGTTGGTGGAAATGGTTGCTGCTTTGGAAGCAACAGATGTTGCCCTAGGCTCCAGGTATGTTTCCGGTGGTAGTGTGGATGAGAAGTGGCCTATTTGGCGTAAGTGGCTTTCCGCATTTGGGAACTATTATGCGCGAACAATTCTAAGCATGCCCTTACGAGATATCACCACCGGTTATCGTTTGTGGAGACGTGAAACGATTCTAGGTATGCCTTTGGATCGAATTCAATCGAATGGTTATATTTTCCTGGTTGAGATGGCTTACATGGCCTATTCTCTTGAATATAAGTTTGCCCAGATCCCAATCCATTTTGCGGACCGCCGCTGGGGAAAATCTAAGATGTCTCTTCGTATTCAATTGGAAGCAGCTTTGCGTGTTTGGCAGGTAAAAGCGAACTTCTGGGATTTACGAAAGCAGGGAAAAAAAGCCAGGATTGGCGAGGTACAATAAAAAAAAATAACAAAGAAATTATTAAATCTGGATCACGTATTGGCTGGTGAGGATCGACCATTCACTGATTGAGAGAGTCTCCGCGCGGCGAATGGGGTCAATACCACTTTTTTCAAGCAATTTACCAGCCTCAACCGGCGACATTCTTAACCCTGCGGAAAGCGAGTTTCGCAGAGTTTTGCGTTTCTGGCTGAATCCAGCTTTTGCAATGCGGAAGAAATTATCCAGAATTGGAGCGGGAATGAGAGGCTCGGGATTCATATCCACGCGGATGACAGCAGAATCTACTTTAGGTGCAGGAAAAAAGGCTTGCGCGGGGATGATATTCATGATCCTGGGTTGCCCATATACTTGTATGCTCAAAGCCAGTAGGCTCATGTCTCCAGGTTTGGCGCAGATACGTTCGGCTACTTCCTTTTGGACTGTAAGGACCATTCGACGTGGTCGAGGCTTGGCTCCAAGTAGGTGGCGGAAAATGGAGGAAGTAATATAGTAAGGCACGTTGGCTACGACAAGATAGTCCTGTGTCTGCATCAGCGCGGAAGGAGAAACTTGAAGAATGTCGCCTTCAATTACAGTGGTATTCGCATACGGGGCCAGGACTGTATTTAAAACAGGGATCAGTTCGTGATCGAGTTCAACACAGATAACCGTCCTGGCAGAAAGAGCCAGGTAGCGAGTCAAGGCTCCCAAGCCTGGACCAATCTCCAAAACGATATCGTCTGGCTGTATCTCTGCAGCGTGGACAATCAATTCTAAGTATGATGGATCCTGGAGAAAATTTTGACCGAGGCTTTTATCGGCCCGAAGTCCGTGTTCGCGCAGGATTGTGGCAGAATTCAAAATTGGCAGGTTCATGGGCAAAAAAATCGACCTTCTCCGCGTGGGCGGGGTGTTTCTAGTGAAGTAGACGATGAAGTAAGCTCTGGCCAGGCGCCAAGGTCGAAAGCTTGGACGAAGAGTCTCAGCGCATTGAAATCGGCGGTGAAAATGAACACATCTTTCTGCACGCCGATGTCGAAGGTGCGCGATTCGGAGAGCAGTTCAAGTGGAAAAGTAGTAAAAGTGATGTCACCGGGTTTTAATTTTGGAGCCAGGCAGGCGAACTGGCTAATTTGTTGCGGGCTGAGATCCGTTTGGACAGCCCCGTCGAAACTATTTATGACATCTGGCAACTTGGGGAGAATATAGGGGCTGATGAAGGCATCACGCAGAGCGCATAGAATGCGATTTTGCTGGTCTGCGCGGGCAAAGGTGTTGTATTCACGAATACGCGCCAGCATCAAGGACTGTTCTCCATTGAGGTGATGTTGGCCAGGAGCGAAATACAGGTCCTTGCGCTTTTGTTGATCAGACTTGCGCGCATCGACTGAATAAGGGAGAAAAATGTCAATGCCACCGATGGTGTTTACCAGGCGGACAAAAGTTTGCATATTTGCGGCGATGTAGTGATCGGGGCGCGCTCCGAAATTCAGGTCGAGTGTGCGGGCTAACAGGCCTGGGCCTTGCCCTAACCCCTGATAGTAACCCATTCCAGGATTTCCGTAAAAGTAGGCCTGATTTAATTTGCCGTGTGAAATCCCATAATTTTCTTCGATATCTGGAATTTCCACCCACAAGTCACGAGGAAATTCCAGAACGCTGATGCGCGGGGTGACAAAGTCGATACGAACGTAGCGGATTACATCGGCTAGCCCGTACAAATATCCTTGAGCGCGCGTATCCGATCCGATCGCAAGCACGGTCATGGATTTAGGTCCGCCGCATAGTGGTGTGCCGCTGATGATACCCGGTTCTGTATTTGAGAGGTAGGTATCAGGGGGATTTTGCCCAATTAGTGTGGCTGCAGACTGGGCCGGAACGACGCTGGCACCTGGTGGAATTGTAGTCTGGCTGGGCAAAGCCAGCCCAGGGCCGAGCGGCGCTTGCCAGGTATCTTTGTAAAAACTCCAGCCCAGGTTAATCCAAAGCGCAGCAGCGATCAGAACCAGAATAGCAAAAATGAATTTCTCGAGTCGCGACATCATCCGCTTAATTTAAGCCGGTTGGGATACTAGCCGGGGCAGGGGCGAGGAAATAAACCGTGTACATTCCAGACCAGGATTGGTAGTCGTCATCACCGTAGCCCAGGTCGATCCACAGACGTCCATCCGGGAAGCCGCCGCCGGTATCCCCGATTACACCCACACCGTAGCCAGGAATATAGACTTGTGAACCTGCCAACTGGTTATATAAAGCAGGGACCAACGCGACCACTCCGTGTTTCACTGGCAGTCCGCTGGCTGTGCCGTACGAACATTTTTGAGTACCCGAACGACAGGGTGAATATGAAGTGGCATACATTTGGATTGCCCGCCAATATTGTAACTGACCGTCAGGGGTATTGAGAGTCTGCATCTGTATCAGCGAACCTAAACTGATAATACTTTCTTTTGGCAGGCGAACAACGGTTTCGGCTTCGGTGATGCTGGCCACTTTCACCCCATCTTCAAATCGGGTGCGGATGCGGCTGATCGTCAGTCCTGGTTCACCCAATTGAAGCACCTTTTGCTCACCCGCTGGCAGATCCAATGAATATTCAATTTTGTTAGAAAACGGGATGGATTTTTCCGAAAGAGTGACGGTTTCAAGGATGCGGATGATTTTGATTTGCCCATCGGGCGGGAGCGGTTCCGATTCCCCCGGCAGGCTTTTATCCAGCCCGACCAACGCAATCCCATTTGAGGATAAGGCCTGCCCAACCGTTTGTTGTGAGGATTTTATTGAGATTAATGTGCCATCTGTGCTGACAGTCAGATCCTTTGCTGGGCG
Source organism: uncultured Anaerolinea sp. (assembly GCA_964536185.1). GTDB lineage: Bacteria > Chloroflexota > Anaerolineae > Anaerolineales > Villigracilaceae > UBA5195. The sequence goes on from CAZHWV010000007.1 coordinate 23,969, forward strand.
GTAGTTGACTTCAATATCGGTAACGACCGGTGTTTCAAGTGGAGGAGCAATAAAATCCGCTGCAAAAAAATGCAAACCAGTTTGAGCCAGCGCCTGTCCAACGTTGGGAGCTGTCGTTTGGATGGTGAAAAGGCCATCAGGGGTGATCAATGTCAGCTTATGTGCCCGGCGAATTTGTAAGGTAAAGTTGCCATTGGGTGGCAGTAAGAAATCTTTTGGCAAGTCTGCGCCATGAAACTGGGTCTTATCAGCGGCGGAAAGAATGATTCCAGCCTGGGATAAGATGGTTGCTGGCGTATTTGAATCAGTTTGCAAGCTGATAATTTTTTCATCATCCAAAATGGTTATGTGGATGCCAGCGTTTGTTTGCTGGCATCCACATAACAACAGCACTAATGTAAGCCCGAAGAACTGTTTCACGACGATAATTCTAACATATCAGATGTATTGGTGTTTGCAGGGACAAGGAATTTATATTTGACAGGCGCGTACAGTTCAATAATTTCCAGGTTAAGTATGCGGAGTGTCCTTCCTGAGAGGTCTTGTGAGTTGTGGCTAAAGATTTAGAAAATTTTTCAAAAGCTGTTTACCATATTCGGTCAGGATGGATTCCGGGTGGAACTGGACCCCATAAGTGGGATAGTTTTTGTGTTTTAAGCCCATGATCTCGCCTTCAATGGTTGTGGCAGTAATTTCCAGCTCAGAGGGGATAGGGGAATAGACTATCAGGGAGTGATAGCGCATGGCTTCAAAAGGGGACGGGATCCCCTCAAATATTCCCTGACCGTTATGGTCAACCATGGAGGTTTTTCCGTGCATCAAGCGGGGTGCTCGATCCACCTGGCCACCGTATATGGTTGCCAGGCATTGATGCCCGAGACAAACGCCTAGAACAGGAATCTTGCCGCTGAAGTAAAGCATTGCCTGGGGAGAGATGCCCCCATCTTTAAGTGGGTCGCCTGGCCCGGGCGAGATAACCAAATGTGATGGGTTTAGCGCGATCAATGTATCAAGCGTTACTATGTCATTTCGAAAAACTTGAATTTCTGCGCCAAGTTCGCCGAAGTATTGAACCAGGTTATAGGTGAAGGAGTCGTAGTTATCAATAAGAGCGAGCATATTGGCTTTTCATCCGTCGTATTCGCCGAATAGATCGATTTCGTCAACAAACGAAACTTAGCCGATATAAATACCGCTCCACGGGGGTAGGCTGAGCTTTATATTTCCCTTGGCAACTGTGAAGGGGCGATTATCAAGGAGGCTTCGCAGAGTCTGGCCTTCGCGCCAGAGTGTCTGTACAGGTAGATTTGCATTGACGGTTATATTAGATGCGTTTAGTACTACCAGGGTGTGTTCTCCACCCAGTGATCGAGAAAAAGCATACAAATTTTGGGCTGCGTCTAAAATGATGCGATTGTAATTGCCTCGCCGAAGCGAAGGGCGTTCTTTGCGAGTGGCAATCAGGTTTTGGACCCAGGGGTGGAGGTCGGCTTTCCAGTCGGCAGGATTCCATGGGAAAGCGCGGCGGCATTCAGGGTCCTTACCACCTTCTAAACCGACCTCATCTCCGTAGTAAATGGCAGGTGCGCCCGGATAGGCGAAAATGAATTGAAAGGCGAACTTTAATTTTTGCAGATTGCCACCTAAAGCGGTCAGAACGCGCTCAGTATCGTGCGTACCGAGGGTGACGTACATAGAATAAACATTTTCGCGGGGGTAGATTTTGAACATTCCCTCGACCAACTCCGCGAATTGAGCAATACCATCTTTCCCGGTAAGGCAAGAGAGCAATGCATCGCGAATGGGGTAATGCATCAGGCCATCGAAGTGGGAATCATTCGCCCAACGTGGGTCAGCAGTCCAGATTTCACCGATCAAGCAAGCGTCGCGGTTGGCAGATTTGACGACATGACGGAATTCGGCCCAGAATGCGTCATCATTAATCTCATTTGGAACATCCAACCGCCACCCGTCAATGCCTCGTTCGATCCAGTAACGGGCCACCCCCAGGATGTAATTACGCACTTCCGGATTGTTGGTATTAAACTTGGGAATCGCTTTATAGTTCCACCAGGCATCGTAATTGATGGCTTCACCTGGGCTGTACGCTTCCAGTGGGAAGTTGTGAACGTTGAACCAATCTTTATATGCTGAATATTGGTTGTTTTCGAGCAAGTCGTTGAAGGCGAAAAACCCACGCGAGCAGTGGTTAAAAACACCATCCAGAATAATCCGAACATTGTTACGGTGAGCCAAGTCGATGATGGCGTGAAAATCAAGCATATTTCCCAGCCTTGGGTCAATTTTGTAATAATCTGAGGTGTGATAGCGGTGGTTGGCCGGGGAAAGAAAGATTGGGTTTAAATATATGGCATTGATACCCAGGTCGAGGAGATAGTCAAAGCGTTGGATAATCCCACGCAGATCCCCACCCTGAAAGCTCCAAAAATTAGGCTCACTGCCCCATTTTTCCAAATTGGCAGGGTCATTTGCTCGATCGCCATTGGAAAAACGGTCGGGAAAAATCTGATAAAAAATTGCATCTTGCAGCCAGTAGGGTGTGGTCATGAAGTCTCGATTTTTTATTAAATTTCTTTCGATTTGAATTTTACAGCAAAAACACGCTTTCTGTGTGGGAAAGCGTGTTTTTGCTGTAATAGGCGTAGAACATGTATTTGAGGCACTTTACGGAAAGACTGTTGATAATGCAAGATCTCACAGAATTACTATTTAATCAGTAGTAAGGTCGTTGAATAAGGGAGAAGTTCTGGCAAAGGACGGTAAGCGCTAAATTTACCTTTGCTCACCAGAAGAGGTGATATTTTTCCATCTCCATAAATTAGCTCAGGCAAATAAGAGCCATCCTGCAGCAATGGGTCTGCCAGGATTAGTTGATAATCGCCGGCAGGTTGGGCACTCAAATTGATCAGAACCAAAACTGTTTCCTGGCCCTCATTACGTAAAATGGCAAAGACCCCAGGATTTCCGGTTTCCAACAGGGTCAGTGATCCAGTTTGCAGGGATTGGAATTTCTTACGGATGAAAATCAGCTTTCGATAGTGGTTAAGAAGTGAGGTGGGATCTTTTTCTTGGTCATTTACATTTATCGTTGCAGTGTTATTGCCGGGTTCGCGCCAAGGCTGGCCGGAGGTGAACCCGGTAGTTGCCGGATCATTGGTCCATTGCATCGGTAGACGGATGTTTTCATCGGGTTTTTTGCCTTGCATGCCCAGCTCTTCACCATAATAAATAAACGGGGTGCCCGGGGCAGTCAGCAGGAGCGAAGCAGCTACTTTCGCTTTGTTTATTTGCCCGTTTAATGTGCTCATCACGCGGTTCTGATCATGATTCGTTAAAAAAGTGGCGAAATTGCCATCCGGTTTGTCATGTAAAATAAATTTGTAAGCACTGTTGATGCTTGAATTTGCTCCGCCCATTGCGCTGTTGACGATTGCACTAGCAAGTTCAAAATTGAAAATTTGATCCATTTGCCCGGAATAAGTTTTGGCAATCAGACCGCCGGCGCCACCTACCTCGCCGACTACATAAGCGTCCGGGTTTTCGGTTTTATAAAATGTGTAAAAATCCCTTAGCCATGTATGTGTCGAAGCCGTATTTTCCAACTTGCTGCCTTCTTCGATAAGATGCTTGGCTGCATCAACTCGAAAACCATCGACGCCGATGGTTTTTAACCAAAATGAACTCATTTTTTCCATTTGAAGGGTTACTTCTGGATTTTGGTAGTTCAAATCGGGCATGCCATCCCCAAAATAGGCATAATAATTATTGCTTTTTCCCTGGACCCATTTATTGGATGGACTGGTATCTGACCAGATGTACCAGTTTCGATAGCTTGATTTTTCATCGGAATTTGCGGCAATAAACCAGGGGTGCTGGATGGAGGTATGGTTCAATACTAAATCAATAATGATGCGAATATTCCTGGTGTGGGCCTCATCGACAAGGTGTTTGAAATCATCCAATGAGCCATATTGGGAATTGACAGCATAATAATTGAGGACATCATAGCCATGATAAGACGGAGATGGATGGATGGGCATTAACCAGAGCGCGGTTATCCCAAGAGATTTTAGATAATCCAACTTACTGGTCAAGCCGTTAAAATCGCCAATTCCATCCCCATTCGAGTCCATGAAGGAGCGGACGAACACCTCATAAAATACAGCATCTTGCCACCAGATACGCGGAAGTGATGTCGGCAGTGGGCTGGCAGGGTGGATATCCGACGTCACTGTCGCGAAGAAGGGTGTTTCGGCGGCAGAAGGCGCACAGGAAATTAGCAAAACAAGGATCAGGGTCGAGTAAAAGAGACGCTTCATGATATCTCAATAAAAAGGGCAGCCATTTGGCTGCCCTTTTTATAATCTAACCTTTTACAGCGCCGGTGGTCAGGCCCCCAGTGATGTATTTTTGAAGGGCGATATATATAACTGCCACTGGAAGCGCTACAATGACGGCCATGGCAGCAAAGCGGTTCCAGGGTATGCTGCTGGCATATTGGCCGGTCATATTATAGAGAGTCATCGAGAGGGTGTAGTTTTCAGGTTTGGTCAGGAAGAGCCAGGGTAGCGCAAATTCCTGCCAGTGTCCGATGAAGCCGAGGAAGAAAGTTACGGCCAACTGTGGAATGGCCAGAGGCAGGACGATCAAGAAAAACACCTGGTTTGAGTCTGCGCCATCAATTGCGGCGGCTTCTTCCAGTTCGTGCGGAATTGTATCCAGGTAGCCCTTGAGATTCCAGACGGCGAAGGGAAGTGCGCCAGAAATCATGGCGATGCCGACACCTAATAATGAATCGCGCAGATTAAAGATGAGTTTTCCAGCCGCTCCAGCTTCACAGGTCATAAAAGGAGCAATTGCAGTGACCCCATTACCGCAGTCTGTTATGCGAATGCTGTTCATGAGTAAGAAAAGAGGCGTGGAAAGGCCGACTGCGGGCATCAGGAGCGGGATAAAGACCAGCAACATTAAGATCTGGCGCATTTTGAACTGGAAACGTGAAAAGGCGTAAGCTGCGGTAACTGCGACCAGCAAGGCCACCAAGCCAACGCCGACAGATAAGAGGACACTATTTTTTAATAACTCAAGGAAGCTGACCGGATTGGCTGTCGGGTGGTTCAGGACCTGCTGGTAAGCGATTGTGGAAAGTTCGGTTGGTATGAGCTGCAGGGTGGAGGGGCGTTCAGTCTTCGAACTGAACGACAATGTAATGATGTACATAATCGGAAACATCACTTCGAAACCAATGGCAAGCGTCAATAACTGAAGCAAGAGCTGCTTCCATAATGGCAAACTGCGCCCGCTTGTCTGATTAGACGTATTCATGGTGAGAATACGCATGAAGATGTTCTTTTGTGTGGATTGAGCGGTGTTTGCCATCTTATGCCTCCGAATAACTTTCGGTCGCGTGAGTGATGCGGTTAGTTATGAGAAATACGACTGTTCCAACAAAAAAGATAATGACCGAGAAGGCTGCTGCAGCGCCAAACAAACGTAGATTGCGCACAAGGTCGAATGCAAAGGTTACCAATATCTCGGTGGAGCGGGCGGGACCGCCGCCAGACATGAAGAACACAAAAGCAAAGAGGTTGAAAGACAGGGTGAAACCATAGACAGCTGCCGGAATCATTGCCGGGCGGAGAAGAGGCACCGTAATATTCCAAAACTGCTGTGGGCCGGTAGCCCCATCGATATCAGCCGCTTCATACAAGTCTTTGGGAATACTTTGCAGGGCGCCTGTGGCGACAACAGTCATGAAGGGCCAACCCAGCCAGAAGTTGGCGATCATCATGGCATAATACGCCATTGGTAAGGGGCCGCCAGGCAGCAGCCAGGGTATGGGTGCTGCATATTCTGTCATCCAGCGCAAACGCACCGGGTCTACAGCGCCAAAAAAATGGGTAATGGCAGTAAGCAACTGGTTCATGGCTCCGTATTGATCATCGAAAATGTTGCGCCAGACTGTGGCCACCACCAGTGGGGGAACGACGACCGGCAGAATATAAACAGCGCGGTAAATCTTTTTGAGCCACAGTCCTTCCGAGTTCAATAAGACAGCGATGAGGACACCGGCGGGGACATGAACCAGCACATTGGTAACAGCCCACCAGAAATTATAGATCAATACGCGGAAAAACTCGAAATTTTGAACAGGCAAGCCGCCGGTTAAGATATCGAGATAGTTTTTAATTCCGATAAACTGCAAGACAGGCGAGTTGAGGCCGAGCTTGAGATCTTTGATTTGAAAATCTGTGAACGAAATGATGACTTGATAAATGAGAGGATAAAATGTGATGATCCCCATTACGATAAACGCAGGCAACAGATACAAATAGGGGAGAATTGCTTTACTAAAATTACTCTTTTTGCGGGTATCCATTTTTGCAGTTAAGGTTGCCATCGCTGCGCTCCTTGAGAACTAATCATTAGCATTTTATGCCTAAATTGATTTGATAAAAGCGAACAGGGTTGCCCCTGTTCGCTTTTATGTCTTGGAAAATTTGGATTACTTGTTGGCACCTGCAGTAGCGTCAGTCACAAATTGAGCCGGTGCGACGCCTTTCTCGTAGATGGTATCAGGAGCGCAGAAATTGGACCAGTACTTACCGAGCTCGGGAACCTGTGGGCGGATGGTGGCGCCGACATTGAAAGCATCAACCAGACCCTGGATCAATTTGTCGGTGATGGTGACATCGGTGCGAACCGGAACGTGACCAGCTTCGTTCATCATGGTCGTCTGGGATTTAGCGTTGCTCAAATAAAGAGCGACCTCGAGGGCGGCGGCTTGATTGGTGCTATTTGGGCTGATGTAATAGCCATCGACACCGAGCATGGGCTTAGCAGGGCCACCAGGGCCAGCGGGCAATGGAGCCACAGCCAGCTTATCGCCCAGAGCCTTCTTGTAATCGGCCATTGCCCAGTTACCGTTCATAATGGCAGCGAGCTTGCCTTCATTGAACGGAGCGAGGCTGTCAGCATCATTCAGCGCCCAGCCATTTTTCTTTTGGATTTGGTAGGTGGTGTTCAGGAAAGTAAAGGCATCGACAACACCGGTGCCCTGATCGGCGATTACTTTCCAGCTGGGATCAAAGATCGAGCCGCCGAAAGCGCTATAGAAACCGTACATATGGTAACAACCATAGTGCAGGCCAATCGGTGTACCGGCTTCCATGAGCTTCATGACTTCATCGGTAGTTTTGGGAGCGGCGGGCAGCAGGGAAGTGTTATACCAGAGGGTAACCGCCTTGAGGGATTCAGGTACGCCATAAAGCTTTCCATCCAGGGACATGCCGTCGATACCGAGCTGGTTGACGCCATCAAGTTTGCCCTTGGCAAGTTCGGTAATATCCGCAATCAGGCCAGCGCGGACATCATCACCGAGGCAATCGTTGGGAGCGACGAACATATCTGGGCCACCACCAGCGGCGACATCGGTGCGATACTTGTTAAAGATATCGGCGAAGGGGATCTGGAGAACATTGATCTTGTACTGAGGCATATCGACTGCGGCCTCGGCCAAAACTTTGGCCAGTGCAGTTTCCTCTGCAGTACCAGTGCCATAAGCATGCCAGAAGGTTACTTCGATAGGAGCCGCAACGGCCGGGACATCAGTCGCTTTGGGGGCTTCAGTTGCCTTGGGAGCTTCTGCAACAGGGGCGACAGTTGCTTTTACTTCTTCGGTTACTTCAGCGGGGGTACCGCAAGCTGCGAGAACAAATGCAGCAACGAGCAGGATGCTGACGAGTGCCAGCAAAGACTTTTTCATTTCTCTTACTCCTTGTGATTGTGGAAATGGTGTTGGAGATAGCAATCGCTTCTCGACAACGTTAGGGAAATGCAGTAATTTACCAGGCTTGTGAAAGCCTCGGGTTGGCTAGCTCACCTCCTTTCGTTATTGCTTAATAGGCCTGTGCAAAAGCGCACAGACCGTTCTACCCTGTTCTACGAGAGAGTTGCGGACAGACTCAAGGAAGCAGATTACTGATCTGGGCAACCTAGCTTCCTCAGTCAACTGTCCGCGGGTTATTCAAGTGTACCAGACTGGCTTTGGCAATGCCAGGGTAATGATTGGGATGGGCAATTATCCGCGCAAGGCTTGCCAGCCAGCATAATGGGCAGAGTCGCCCAACTCGGATTCGATTCGAATAAGTTGGTTATATTTTGCTACTCTATCAGAGCGGGCGGGAGCTCCAGTTTTTATCTGGCCCATATTGAGCGCTACAGCCAGGTCGGCAATGGTTGCATCTTCGGTTTCACCCGAGCGATGAGAAGTGACGGCGCGCCAACCGTTGCGATGGCAGGCTTCCACAGCCTCGATGGTCTCGGTCAATGAGCCAATTTGGTTTAATTTAACGAGCAAGGCATTTGCGGCGTTTTCTTTGATACCGCGGCGAACACGTTCGGGATTGGTAACCAATAGGTCGTCGCCAACGATCTGGCACTTATCACCGAAGGTTTGCACAGCAAGTTTCCAGCTTTCCCAGTCATCTTGAGCCAGACCATCTTCGATCGAGACGATGGGATAGTCTTTAACCCACTTGGCCCAAAATTCAACCATTTCGGGACCGGAGAGTTTTTTGCCTTCTTTGCGCAAGTTGTAAGTCTTGGTTTCTTCATCATAAAGTTCAGATGCGGCTGGGTCAAGTGCGATGGCTACATCTAAACCACGACCAGCTTTGAAACCAGCTTTTTGGATGGCAGCCAGAATTACCTCGAGTGCTTCTGCATTGGATTTAAGCGCCGGGGCGTAACCACCTTCATCACCGACCAGGGTGGCGTAGCCTTTTTCTTTGAGAACAGATTTGAGAGCGTGGTAAATCTCAGCACCCCAGCGTAACCCTTCGGTGAAGGTTGGAGCGCCTAACGGCATGACCATGAATTCCTGCATATCCGTCGATTGCCAGGCAGTATGTGCACCACCGTTAAGGATGTTCATCATTGGTACTGGAAGCACGTGAGCATAAACGCCGCCCAGGTAGCGGTAAAGCGGCAGGCAGAGAGAATTGGCAGCTGCCTTGGCGACAGCCAGCGAAACGCCGAGGATAGCGTTTGCGCCAAGTTTGGATTTATTGGGAGTGCCGTCAATTGTGATTAGTTCGGTATCGATGGCTTTCTGGTCAGTTGCATCCCAGCCGAACAGAGCGTCGGAAATAATTTCGTTGACGTTGGCCACGGCCTTAAGCGTACCTTTACCGCCATAGCGTTTCTTATCGCCATCGCGTAATTCAAGCGCCTCGTGTATCCCAGTAGATGCGCCTGATGGAACTGCTGCGCGTCCCCAGGAGCCATCACCGAGTACAACTTCCACCTCAACGGTAGGGTTACCACGGGAGTCGAGAATTTCCAGTGCAGAAATACTTTCAATAGTTGTGTCCATTTTAAAGCTCCTTAGATATAATGATATGTCTTATGCTCTGGGACAATATGTAATTGTAAGCAAATTATCCTGTTGCATTTAGAAAATTGACGACCGAATGGAAATGTAGAGATGGAATTACCAAACGATGTAATTTTGCGTAGAACTTTCCCAGTTAACTGGTGTTGATAATGAAAACATAATTCGTACCACTTACGGAAATTTTCCCATCGCGCCAAGTATAATCCACATTTATGACAGATTCGGAGAAATTAGAATTGTCTCCTTTGGAACTACCAGCGGATGATCCGCGCCCTCGATTGGAATACCCGCTTTACGAAACTCGATTGCACAGGCTGATTGTTTGGCTGGCACGCCGGGTCTTTCGATTGTTCATGAAAATGCAAATCAGCGGCTTGGAAAACCTGCCAGAATCAGGCGCGGCGGTTGTCGCTGCGAATCACCTTGTTCTGTTTGATGTTTTTCCAGTGCAGTTGGCTTTGCCCAGGATGGTATTTTATATGGGGAAAGCCGAATTATTTCAGGTGGGTGTCATTCATGCAGTTTTTCGGCAGATGGGGGCTTTTCCGGTTTATCGCGGCGAGCGGGATGCCTGGGCCCTTGAGCATGCCCGAAAAGTTTTGACAGCCGGTCAGCTTGTGGCCATGTTCCCTGAAGGGACGCGTTCGAAAGGCAAAGGACTGGCCTTGGCCAGACCAGGAGCTGCCAAACTTGCGATAGAAATGGGCTGTCCTCTAGTGGTGGTTTCGGTTAATGGCATTCAGCATTTATTTAAAAAATTCCCGCGCCGTACAGAGGTCCAAGTTGTGATCGCGCCAATCATTTTACCGAAACCGGACGAAAGTCCGCTGGCATTGACTGATACCTTGATGTTTACCATGGCCAAAAACTTACCACAGGAATTGCGGGGAGTATACGCAGAAATGCCCAAAGGATTTTATTAATCTCAAAATATCCAGGATTCAGGCTCTCGAGGATCAAGAGTAGAGCATTTGGATTCGTTATACCTTATTTTCTACTTCAACCGACTTGATTTTTTCGCGGACCGCTTTCATTAATCCAACAAACAACGGATGGGCACGATTTGGTCGAGATAAAAATTCCGGATGGAACTGGCTGGCTACCATGTAGGGGTGATCGGCTAGCTCGGCAATTTCAATCAATTTTCCATCAGGGGAAAGACCCGAAAACACCATTCCCGCTTTTTCGAATTCTTCGCGATAAGAATTGTTAAATTCCCAGCGATGGCGGTGGCGTTCCTCAATTTGAGCAATGCCATAAGCTGCCGCGGCTTTTGAACCGGGTTGTAAATTGCATGGATACAGACCCAAACGCATCGTACCACCCAAATCGGTGATGGATCGCTGTTCGTTCATCAAATCGATCACGGCGTGTGACGTTGCGCGGTCAAACTCACTCGAGTTTGCATCTTCGTGGCCAAGGACGTTGCGGGCAAATTCTATGCACATTAATTGCATTCCAAGACACAGACCCAGATAGGGGATTTTGTTCTCGCGCGCGTAACGGGCAGCCAGGATCTTGCCTTCGGTTCCGCGAGAGCCAAAACCACCCGGAACGACGATACCGTTCGCAGATTTGATCAGGTCCCAGCTTTTATCTTTTTCGAGGTCAGCAGAATGCACCCAATTAATAATTACCTCTACTCCAGCCTCCAGAGCCGCGTGTTTGAGCGCTTCGCGGACGGACATGTAGGCATCTTGTAATTCCACATATTTACCCACCAAGGCGATTGAGACTTCTGGTTTTGGGCGTTTAACTTCTTCAACTAGTCGTTCCCATATAGTCCAATTCGGTTTTTGGCGAGCTTCTAGACCAAGCAATTTCAATACATAATCTGCCACGCCAGCTTTTTCAAGCATTAACGGAATTTCATATAATACTGGCGCAGTAACCATAGGAACAACAGCTCTTTTTTCTACATCACAAAACAGGGCGATTTTTTCACAGAGATCATTCGCGATCGGGTAGTCGGAGCGTGCGATGATCATATTGGGGGAAATACCTATCGAGCGCAATGCGGCAACAGAATGTTGGGTTGGCTTGGTTTTTAGTTCACTTGTCGCGCCAATGAAAGGCAGCCAGGTTACGTGCACGAAAAGAACGTTTTCGCGGCCGATTTCGCTGCGTAGTTGGCGCAGTGATTCGAGGAAGGGTTGGGATTCGATATCACCCACCGTTCCACCCACTTCAACTAAGACGATATCAGCATTGGTGGCTTTTTCAACCAACCCTATCCGGCGTTTAATTTCATTTGTGATGTGGGGAATCACTTGAATAGTTCCGCCAAGATAGTCACCCCGCCGTTCTTTCGTGATGACTTCGTTATACACTTGCCCCGCTGTGAAATTGCTAACTTTGGTGGCTCGAATGTCAATAAAGCGTTCGTAATGGCCTAAATCCAGATCTGTCTCTGCGCCATCATCCAGAACGAATACTTCTCCATGCTGGTAGGGGCTCATTGTGCCTGGATCAACATTAATATAAGGGTCGAGCTTTTGTACTGCGACATTGAATCCGCGTTCTTTTAGTGTTCGTCCCAGCGCAGCAGCAGTAACACCTTTGCCAACTGAACTGACCACGCCGCCTGTAAAAAAGATATACTTTGTCGTCATGGAACCTCTCTCATGATTCGAATCGCAAAAATAGTTAGGTATAGCCAGCAGATTGGAAATTTTATCACAATCCCAATGAAGCTCACGGCCTTCCACTTCGATCAATTCAATCATTAGAGTTGTTCCGCTATAGATTTATCGGCTGCACTTGGGCAAAAAACCTGCCTGGAGTGAACACTGAAATGAAACTGGAATTTCTTATTCACCTAATCCTATTCGGGAACAACTCTATTGTGATTCTCCCTGTGGGGCAAATTTCGATCCTACACGCCATCCATACGAAGTCGAAATTGCTCGCTAACGAGGTGTTGTTACCAAAATTGATGTTTTGGCTGGCCATTTCCACGGCGATTTCGATCATCACGCTGTTGTGTTTTTATCCCGGGGTCTGATGTGCTTGAGTGTTCACCAGTTTTTATAATTATTTTACAGCAAATTAATGTCTGGTTAATGTCAATTTACTCCACCAGCTCCTATACTTAATATGTTAATAAATCAATGGGTGGGGAATTCTTGCGAGTCAGGCTTGCTAAGAATCTCCCCACTTTGGTTTTTAATTAACAAGCTACTATTGGAGGATTATGAAACTGAATAGAGTTCGCGTTGTACGGTATCTGGTCCTGGCGCTAGTGGCCCTGACCCTGCTGACAGGCTGCGCCGGAGGGGCAAGTCCCAATTCACCCGCTCCACTGAGCGATAAAAACCTCAATCTGATCTTTGTCGTCAGCCCGGACCTCGCCTACCAGGCACCGGGGGATGTCAACCCCAGCACGGCCAACCTCTCCAACCAGGGGCTGCAGCGCTCGCTCCTGATGGCGACCTACCTGAAACAGCAGGTATTGGGTGGGAAGAACGTCAACCGTATTTACGCCCTTGCACCAATGACGCATTTGCAGACCGCCAACAAGTACCCTGACATGGCCGCCATTGGATATATTCAGCAGTTCGCCATGCTCAACCAGATCGCGCTCACCGGGATCGGTGGTTTTGGTTCGCCCTTGGTCACCGCCAACAGCTACCCGCTGATGGTTTCGTATGCGCCAGGGCCAGTCCCCGCCAGTGTGGCCCCGCCGCTGATCGACTGCCCGACCTGCCAGGGGCTGGATTTCAACAATACTGGCGGCAGTAATGTTGCCCTGGTCAAAACGCTGCTGACCTACAACTTCCCGGGTTTTTATGTTTTCTCGGCACCCTGGGAGACGACCAGCGCCTTATTGACAGGGATCAACCAGAAAGGGGAGTATAAACTCAGCCTGCCAACGGCTTATGCGGGGCCAAATACGGTCTATGCGATCGCCATCACTCCGGCGAAAAGCGCCAGCCTGGTGACCTACGACAGCAACCTGAACCCGCCGGCTACCTACCCGGCGCTGCCCGTGCCATTAGCTAAAACGCCGTGTAACGCTCAGTCGCCTTTCAGCATTTCGGTCAGCGATGGGGAAAACAACGCCAAAATTCCGGCGGGAGCCAACACCAACGAAACGGTTTACCTGATTCGCCATACCGAGGCCCACCCGTCGGTGGGTTGGGACGATGGCAACTTTGTGGCGGCGGGACAGTGGCGCGCTCTTGGCCTAGCTGATGCCCTGCTCGGTAAAATAACCCCCAGCGAGGTCTGGTCGATCGACCCTGCTCAGGCGACCAACGCTACCAATATCATCCCGGGAAATGCCAATTTTTCGTACGTCCGGGCATCCTTGACCGTTGAACCCTATGCAATTGTCAATAACCTGCCCTTTTATTTGGTTTCCGAATTCGAGTTATTGGATCCGCAGTCGCCCAAACTTACCAGCGCCAAGTTCTTCAGCGGTGGGGTCTTCTCGAATAAGACAATCCTGCTGGCCTGGGAACATAACCATTTTCCCCCCATTGTCAGTGCGCTCTTGGCTAGTTATTTCCCGGCCAACCAAGCTCCCAAGGTGCCCGGCTGGCCGGCTGACGATTACGATACCATCTGGACCGTGACGCTGGACGCTAAAGGCAACCTGACGGTGAACAATGCTCTGTGCGAAGGCATAGATTCCTCCAAGTTGCCGGCTGCAGCGCCTAAATATTAATTTTATCCCTGAGGTGGGTTTTCCGGGGAAAAACCCCAGAAAACCCACCTCAAGTCACGTGAAATGATGTGATTTGCCTCTGTGCTGGACTGAGGAATTTCTTGCTCACCTAATCCTTTTCGGGAACAACTCCAATTCAATTCGTAGCGGGTGAGTTAGCCGGAAATGGAGTTTGCTGTTTGATATAATCCATTTGCGTGGAAAAAATAGTTCCCCTTTCCCTGAGTTCCATCATTGATGGCGAGACCGGTCACCCGGTCTTGCTTGTTCATGATCTCAATGCATCTTTGCGCGATTGGGATTTGCTCATTCCCGCGCTGGTCGACGCAGGCTATGTGACCTATGCCTGCGACTTGTTTGGACACGGGCAAAGTCCTTATCCTACGAATCCAGATCAATACTATGCCCAGCTGCAATTCACAGTTTTGCGTCGCTGGATCGACAGCCTGAATCTGGTGCGAGCGCCGATTTTGATTGGACATGGTTTTGGCGCTTACTTGTGCTTGCGTTATACGTTCGGTCACCCTTACCGCGTCTTCAGGTTGGTGCTGATTAACCCTTTGCTGGCGCCTGATCAAATTGCGTTCATTGCCAGGGGCTTGTCTCGTTACCCAGGGCTACAAAAACTAGCTGAACTGCTCGCGCCAAATTGGACCCGCCGCCAACTGCTTGGCCTCCACAAAGGTGTCAACCCCGAAGTAGCCCGGCGAGTTTTAGATGAGGCGCGAAAGACTTCACCTTTCTGCCAGCGTATCCTGCCTGGTATTGTCGACCTTACCCGGGGATTAAACGAGCTACCTACTAAAAGTTTGTTCCTGATGGGCCAGGATGATTCCCTTTTGGATATGTCCCAGCTCCCGGATTTGATCGAGGACCAGCTCGATATGACCTATTTATCCCTGCAGGACCTGGGTCACCGCCCACACCTGGAAGCACCAGAAGAGACAAATAAATTGATCATCAAATATTTGCTCGGATATTGAAAATCATTGCATGCCATCCAAACACCTGCTAGCCGTCCGTAAAAAGCCTATGGGCAACGTTACTCGTGGTAAAACCGCTCGAAATCGTCTGCGACAAGTAGATAATTTCCTGCTGCTTTACGATCCGGGCTTACTCAAGCGTCGTGATGAGGCGTTGTTCGTTGACCTGGGCTTTGGGGCTGAAGCAGTTACTACGCTGGAAATGGCTGAACGCTTCCGGCGGCTGAACCCGGAACTAAAAGTCCTAGGGGTGGAGATTGAACCGGAGAGGGTGGCCGCCGCTCTGCCATTTGCAGATGAGTGCACCTTTTTTCGGATAGGCGGCTTTAATTTGCCGCTCGAACCTGGCGAAAGTGTTCGTGCAATACGCGCGTTCAATGTACTCCGGCAATATGATGAAATTGAAGTCTTGCCCGCTTGGAAACAGATGGCATGTTATGTGCAACCAGGTGGGCTGCTGATCGAAGGCACATCCAATCCCAGCGGGGCGATCTGGGCGGCAAATCTCCTGCGGCGCGAATCAGCCGGCTGGTACAAGGAAGCCCTGGTCTTTTTTACTAATTTTCACCTTGGTTTTGATCCGCTCGAGTTCCAAACCATCCTGCCAAAGAATTATATTCACCGCGTCATCCCCGGCGAATCGATCTTTGACTTTTTTAGCGCATGGAAAGCTGCAGCTGCTGAAACAAGCCCAATGCAGAACTGGGGTCTGCGCCAGTGGTATGTAGCAACTGCAGAAGCTTTAGCTCGGCGCGGCTATCACATTAACTTGCGGCGAAAATGGCTTTCTAAAGGCTGGCTGATCTGGGAGCAGCCAGATTAGGATGTTTGTACGTATCAGTATATGACGCTTTACACTAGCATGTTTTTTCCGAAAGCGACATAATTGGAATAAAGAGCAATCTGCTAAATATTGTCCGACTTTTCGAACAAGGAGCAAGGAATGCCCGTTAAAGGCTGGATCGAAGTTTCAGACATGTACTGTAAAGGTTGTGAATTGTGTATCAGCGTTTGTCCCCAGGATGTGCTCAGCTTAGATATGGGTCGCTTGACTCCAAAGGGCTACCATCCTGCCCGCATCCATCAAGATGGTTGTACTGGTTGCGCTATTTGTGCGGTGATTTGTCCGGATGCGGCGATCACAATTTATCGTGAAATAACCAAAGCAAGCACCCCAGGGGCGTAGTTTTCTATATACTGCGCCCTTATCTTTTGGTATTGGCAGATTGTTCAGCCTGCCCCACAGGAGACTCTGGAAAATGACAAAGGAATTAATAAAAGGCAATGTGGCTATGGCGGAAGCGGCCGTGCGGGCTGGTTTGGAGGCTTATTTTGGTTATCCGATCACACCCCAGACTGAGGTCTTGGAACATCTGGCGCGCCGCATGCCAGAGTTGGGACGAGCTTTTGTCCAGGCCGAAAGCGAAGTGGCAGCCATTAATATGGTCTATGGCGCAGCTTGCACCGGAGTGCGGGTGATGAGTTCATCATCCAGCCCGGGAATGTCGTTAATGCAAGAAGGGATTTCCTACATCGCAGGTACGGAGATCCCAGCAGTGTTGATCAACGTTATGCGTGGTGGACCAGGTCTGGGCAACATCGCCCCGGCTCAGTCCGATTATTATCAGGCCGTCTACGGTGGTGGCCACGGGGATTTTCACCCTATCGTGCTAGCGCCAGCTTCAGTGCAGGAAGCTATCGACCTGACAGTGCTCTCATTTGACCTGGCCGAAAAATACCGAAATCTGGTTTTCGTCCTGGCGGATGGTTCGGTGGGGCAGATGATGGAACCGGCTGAACTGCCAGAAATGCGTCCGGTGATCCGGCAGGATTGGGATTGGGCTGTAACGGGCAAGGGTAAGCGAGAGCGCCGGATCTTAACCTCTATATATATTAATCCGCAAGTAGAAGAAATTGCGAACTATCGAATGCAAAAGACCTGGCAAACCATCCAGAAGAACGAGGTGCGTTACAAGGAATATTTCCTGGATGATGCTGAATATGTCGTGGTTGGGTTCGGCACAGCCGGACGGGTGGCGCTCTCAGCGGTGCGCGCGGCTCGCCAACGTGGTATCAAGGTTGGCCTGCTGCGGCCTGTCTCGTTGAGTCCCTTCCCTTTCGCTGCTCTGGAAGAGCTTGTCAGCCGAGCCACAGCCTTCCTGGTAGTGGAAATGAATCAGGGGCAAATGCTGACTGATGTCCAGTTAGCGGTCAAGGGCCGTATTCCGATCGAATTCTACGGCCGGCCGGGTGGCGTGGTTCCCTATCCCGAAGAGATTTTTAGAGAACTTGAGCGTATGACCACAACCAGTCTGGTTGTGGAGACTGACCCGCGTGTGGCCTGGTTGAAACGGATGACGGCTTAGACCGGAGGCGAGAGAAAAATGCTCACAATTATAAAACCCGAAAATATCGTTTATGCGCGCCCGCAGGCGTTTACTGAAATTTCTACCCATTATTGCCCGGGCTGTACTCATGGTGTAGCGCACCGCCTGATTGCCGAGGTATTGGACGAGATGAAGCTGACCGAGAAAACAATTGGTGTTGCCCCTGTGGGCTGCTCGGTATTTGCTTACAACTACTTTGATACTGACTTTGTGGAAGCAGCGCACGGGCGGGCTCCGGCAATGGCGACCGGCATCAAACGCGTCATGCCCAATCGCTTCGTCTTTACTTATCAAGGCGATGGTGACCTGGCTTCAATCGGCATGGCCGAGATTATGCATGCCGCCGGGCGTGGCGAAAATATCACCGTGATCTTCATCAACAATGCCATTTATGGTATGACCGGTGGGCAAATGGCTCCAACGACCTTGCCGGGGCAAAAAACAACCTCCTCGCCACGTGGCCGAGACGTAGAGCTGCAGGGTTATCCGTTGCGCATGGCTGAGATAATTGCGAAGATGGACGGTGCCAGTTACGTGGTTAGGCGCGCTTTGCACGATCCGGCCAACATACGCAAAGCCAAAAAAGCCATTCGCACTGCTTTTGAGACACAAGTGCGCGGCTTGGGTTTCTCGATGGTTGAACTGCTTTCCACATGCCCAACTAACTGGGGTCTGACCCCGATTGAATCCCTCAAGTGGGTCGAAGAGCACATGGTGCCTGTTTATCCCTTGATTGACTGCAAGGTTAGCTCAGCTGTGGGCGATATGCATTTCTAATTAACTTCAATAATGGTTTGCGTACGAATAGAGGTGAGTGATGCAAAAAGAAATCATGATTGCCGGGTTTGGTGGGCAGGGCGTACTTTTTGCCGGGCAGGTGTTGGCTTACGCGGCAATGGATCTGGGCAAAGCCGTTACTTGGATCCCGTCTTATGGTCCAGAGATGCGTGGCGGCACTGCCAACTGCACGGTTGTGGTCGCGGATGAGGAAATCGGCTCACCTTTGGTGGAATTCCCGCCGGCTGCGATCCTGCTCAACTTGCCGTCCTATGATAAATATGAACCGCTCATGCAAAAAGGCGGTGTGCTGGTTGTCAATACCTCGATGGTCGATCGTGGTCCGAAACGCGACGATATTATCACCATTCTAGTCCCTGCCAATGAGATCGCCGAGGAGATTGGCGATCGCAAGCTGACCAATATGATCGCGGTTGGGGCGCTGTTAGCCAATCTGCCGGAAATCTCTCTTGATGCGCTCAAGGCAGCCCTGAAGGCACACCTGCCAGAGCGTCATCATAAGCTCTTGCCGAGCAATTTCGCCGCTCTGCAGCGTGGTTATGACGTAGCGAAGCAACAATCCGGGGTCTAAGCTAAAACGACGATGTTGTTTTTGTTTTTGCTTGACAGTGGGTTGTAACCCCGCTATAATTAACCCGCTTAAACAGCTAACAAACCAGTCATCTGGATGCAATCGTAAAAGGAGCAAGGAATGCCACCACAACCAAAGCGTAAACACTCGAAGGGTCGCCGTGATCGTCGCCGCGCACATGATGCTATTCAGCCTATGAATTTGACGGTCTGCCCAAACTGTGGTCAGATGCGCTTACCCCATGTGGTTTGCCCCAAATGTGGACACTACAAGGGTCGAGAAGTGATCGTAGTCGAGAAAGAAAAGAAATCCTAAGGAAAACACAAACGCGCCGTGACCAACACGGCGCGTTTGTGTTTAAGCTGATGGCGATGATAATGGCGAATGAAAGTCACGATGTGATAGTTTATTCCACCCAGCCAAAAAACAACTTTGAGGAGAGTAAAACATGGTTTTTGATCCTACAACCACAGCTTTCTTATTTCCCGGTCAAGGTTCGCAGATTGTGGGTATGGGCAAGGCTCTGGCCACAGGTTTCCCGGCTGCGCGGGCGGTTTTTTTGGAAGCAGAGGCTATTCTAGGAAATCCCTTTTTAGAAATCATGTGGAACGGGCCAGAAACAGCCTTAAATGATACACTAAATACACAGCCCGCGTTATATATTCATTCCCTGGCAGCCTACCGGGCATTCCAAAGCCTGTTCCCTGATTCGGCCCCACGTCTTATGGCCGGGCACTCGCTTGGGCAGTTATCTGCCATTGCCGCGGCAGGGGGCATGTCCTTTGCGGAAGGTCTGCGCCTTGTTCGGAAGAGAGGCGAACTGATGAAACGTGCAGGCGAGATTAATCCTGGTGGCATGGCTGCCATTTTGGGCGTTGATATTCTTACATTGGAAAAAGTCTGCGCTGAGGCCAGTCTGCCGGATGAAAACGTGCAGGTTGCCAATGACAATTGTCCTGGTCAAGTTGTTATTTCGGGTCATAAATCGGCGCTTGAGCGTGCTATGGCAGGCGCTAAGGCTGCAGGAGCGAAGCGGGCTTTGCCATTGGCAGTTAGCATTGCTGCACATTCGCCTTTGATGGCTTCCATTCAAATGGAATGGGATGAAGCGGTTCAGGTTGCGGTTTTTTCAAATTCTATGATACCTGTCGTTGGAAATGTCAGTGCTGCGCCAATCACTGATGCCTTCCGTTTACGCGCAGATGTGATGTCTCAGATGCAGTCACGAGTGCGATGGACAGAGTCAATCAAATGGATGGCGGGACAGGGTGTGACGACTTTCGTCGAAAATGGCACAGGAACAGTATTGGGTGGGCTTGTTAAGCGGATCGTTGATGGTGTTGTATCTTTGCCGTTGGGAAATCCAGTTGATTTTGAAGCACTTAAATAGTCCTGATTCATACATACCTGTGATGATTTTAGACGATATAATCCGGCTTATACAAACCGAAAGCAATGATTACTTGCAAATCCCCAGAAACAGGTTGCCAGACTCGCAAAGGTTTTTGGTCGTAGCTGGAATGGACAAATTGCCCAAATGAGCCCGCGTACTCAAGCTGTCCCGCAGATTACCCAGGAGCCCATCTCAGAACCAGAGCTAGAACCTTTGTACCGGATTATCATCCATAACGATGACGTCACTCCAATGGATTTTGTTGTTGTTATTTTGGAGCGTATCTTTTTTATTCGTGGCTCAGGAGCGATTGACATTATGTATATGGCTCATTTCCGCGGTGCGGCGTATGTCCAGACACTGCCGAAGACTGAAGCCCAGAGCCGCATTGGCCGTGCGCATTTTGCTGCCGGTTTGGAAGGCTATCCCCTGCATTTTACGATGGAGCCTGAGTAAGGTGATTTGGCCTACTTCTCTAGGCTCAGAGTTTCAATATCGTATTTTTGGCCGGGCTGGAGAAGTGTGCGTTCGGAACCGATGCCAAACTGGTCAGTTAATTGCGCCCAACTGCCGCCTGTTTCAGCCACAATGACATAGTAACCCGCTGGAACGTTTTCGAACAGGAAAATGCCGTTTTCATCGGTTTTGGTTGAAAGGAAGAAGGGCTGGTCGGAACAGGGCGTTTCACCAGTGTACGAAAAACCCAGGGTTTCCACACAAATTTGCACACCCATTCCAACTAATGGATTCTTATCGGCATCGCGCAGTTTGCCGGTTAAGGATGCTTTTTCTTTATCGATGACAACAGGTAAGGTTGGGCCATCATTTGTTACCAGAATAAATTTGATATCGTTGTCTGTCAAATCAGAGTTACCCATCAAAAGTGTTCGCCAACTTGTACCGTCGAAAACTGTCAACCCATAGGTAGTGCCAAGCCAGACACGCCCACTGTCATCCGCCGAGACGGCTGTCACATGGTTGCTCGAAAGACTTTCCGAACTGCGGTCATATTGGACCCAGGTTTGGTTGTCAAATACGAGAACTCCACCGCTCAACGTCCCGAGCCAGATCTGGCCACTGGCATCCACGGCTACACTCTCAGGCGAATTGACATCTGTCTTCTTGAAAAATCGCCAGACACCGTTTTCGAAGACATCCAAACCATTGCTGTGCGCCGCCCATGGACGTCCTTTGGCGTCGAGTGTCAGGGCGTTAAAGAAACGGCTGTCACTAAAACCCTGACCTTCCTGAAAAACCGTCCAAATCCCGTCCGAAAACATTGCCACACTACGCGCAGCCAGCACCCATACTTTCCCATCAGGAGCAACCCGGACGTTGTAAACCAGTTCGCTGGATGAACCGCCGTTGGCGAGTTTTTCCGAGCCATAAGTGGTCCACTTTCCGTTTGCGTAGTAACTCACTCCTTTAAAGTGTGCCACCCAGATGCCATTATTTGCTTCACAGGCGATGTCCTCTGCGCTGTAGAAAGCATCCGTTTCGGGGATTTGTTTCCAGGTCTTCCCGTCGAAAAGGCTGATACCTCTGCTGTGGGCAATGACAAGGCTGCCATCTGGGCAGACTGCTCCGGCATAGAGATAGTTACTGGGCAATTTGGAGTTTTCTTCGGTATAAACCTGCCAGCCATCCTCGTCAAGACAATTCAAGCCGGTATGGGTGCCGATGCATAACCAGCCCGGTCCGTTGGAGGTTCTTATAGCAGGTTGAATTGACGATTGAGGCGGGGTTTCAGTCGACATGGGAGGCTGTGTTGGCTCGACAGGCTCGGTGATTGACAGGGCAACGGTTGGCTTCGCGGCTGGGATCGTTTTGGTCGGGTTGGCAAAATTTGTGGCTACTTGACAGGTGAGACTGGAAATTGCCAGCGCTAAAATTACGGCGAAGATAGGGAAGTATCTGTTGTGTTTCATGGTTTCTCCTCGGGTAAATTTTGGGAAAGTTTTTGACCGAATTTTCGAAATTGCGGTGAGCCTGTCCAAGTGCAAGTTATTTTGAGTTCCGGTTATTTGAAATATGATTGGCGTAAGACGAGGTAAAAAAAATACGACCAGCAAGGTCGTCTGAATTATAGGAAAATTCACCCCAGATGTGCAAGAAAGCAAGCCCGCAATTCCAGCGATCAGTTTTATTCTGTGAGCGAAGTAGATGGCGGAATTTCTTAACAACAGGGTGCCCGATGATAACGAGGTGGCGCCCTGTTATGGCGAAAAAAAGGGAAAGGCAAAAGATATAATTAAAGGCTAGTTTACAAGGTCAAGTCAGTTTATTCCCAAAATGCGAAACGCACTGAAGATAATGCTTTATCCAACGAGCTTGATAAGATCTTCTGCGGCTCGCCTCATTTCGAGGAATACAAGTCCAAGTTTTCCTTCTTGTCGAGCCAGCGCGGTAAGAACCGCCTCTGTACCAACAGAAATCAGAACGATAAAGCCTTTATCGCCTTTAATATAGACCTGTTCCAGACCGCCACGTCCCAATTCTTGAGCGATACGTTCGCCTAGAGACAGCATGGCTGCTGACATGGCCGAAATTCGGTCTTCTTCCGCGCCTTGTTGTAGTGCAGATGCCATAATCAGGCCATCGACAGAAACAACAGCAGAGGCTTCGATATCTGGAGCAGAAGCCTGCATAGCGCGCAGGCGGTCAACCATTTGCTGGCTACGATTTTTACTCATGAATGCATCTCCGCGCAAAAGTTCTAAAAGAGTTTACCATATAAAATTATAAGCCAACCCGGTATTTTTTGCGGAGATTGATTCACACATTTCCCACTATGATTTGGGGGCTGAGATAAATTTATCGGAAAAATCAAAAATATAAATCAGGCTGGCGCCGATGAGGATGCACCCAGCAAAAATCAGATTGGAAAGTAAAGGATATTGTGAAAGAGCAATCAGGGCTATGCTATCCAGGGTGAGAGCGATAATATGCAACAGGCTAACCGCGCGCGATGAGTTCATTCCTGCGCGAACTAGACGATGATAGGTATGATCACGGTTGCCTTCGAAGGGTGGTGTATGACGGCGGAGTCTGGAAATTACGACCAGGGATGTATCGAATATCGGAACACCCAAGATGAGAATGGGCACGAACCATGAGGAAGCCTGATCCTTGTTAAGCGGATTATAGAGGAGAGCCAGGATAGCTAACAAGAAACCAAGCGTTTGTGCCCCAGAATCGCCTAGAAAATAGCGCGCTGGTGGGGAGTTCCAAAAATATAGGGCCAGGCTAATGCCAGCCAGGACAGCTGCCCAAATGGTCAGCTGTGGTTGACCGGAAACAGAGGTTACAAAAATAAAGAATGTACTGGCGAGGGTACTCAATCCGGCGACAATACCATCCATGCTGTCAATAAGGTTGAATGCATTTGTGATACCTACCAACCAGAATATTGTGAGGATACCATTAAGGATTTGCGCCAGGAGTAAGCTGCCTGGGATGTTTGCTTCAGAAAGAATCTCGATGCGAATGCCACTGTAAATTGCGATCCCAACGGCCAAAAACTGCCCCAAAAATTTAACTCTAGCTGAAAGACCAGCCCGGTCATCCCAAAGGCCGAAGGCAAGAATTATGCTTGATGAGATGATCGCGCCAAGCATTTTTCCACTTATCAGCTCTGGGTAAATGAATATCAGTATGACCAGGCTCATTCCGATGACCAGGCCGCCTGCCAATGGGGTTGGGCGAGCATGTTGTTTGTGCGGTGCTGCGCCAGGATGGTCAATCAAACCGAGTGGTTTGCAAAGCGGGACAGCCGCAAAGCTGGTCAGTATACTTGCCAGCAGAGCCAAAATGAGTGTGATGAAAGTGTTAGTCAAATCAGGCATTTTTAGTATTGTTTCTCATGGATGAAAACTTCGTTTGATGGGAACCTGGTAAAACGAGCTGATGTCAGACTTGATTATATACTTCAAATGTTCTTAAAATCACCCGTTTTACCGAGAATTCCTGTTCTACTATTTCGCGGCCGCGCGCGCCCATTTTTTGACGCAAGTCTGGGTCCTGGATCAGTGTTTTTAAAGCTACAACGAGCGAGGCCAGATCACCTGGTGGGATGATCAGACCATTCTGCCCTGAGCGCACTACCATGCGGCACCCAGGAATATTTGTGGCTATCACAGGGCGTCCACAAGCTCCTGCTTCAATCAGAAGGCGTGGCAGGCCTTCTTTATAAGTGGTTGGAAGGCAAACAATTGATGTTTTGGATATGATCTCGGCCATGTCATCGTGCCATCCCCAGGTTTCGATGACTCCTTCTTGTTGCCAGGAGATGAGTTCCTGTGCCTGAATAGAATCGGGGTTATCGAGATACGGCTCACCAACGATGACAAACCTTGCCAGGAGACCATCTGTGCGTATTTGCCTGGCAGCATTCACAAATTCGGGTACACCTTTAGAGCGCAGCAACCGTCCGGCCAACATAACTACTGGCTGACCGGCTGGTTCTTGGGTCGGATGAAATATTTCTATGTCGACACCAGAGCCTGGGATCAGATATGCCTGGTGCGAAAAAATTAATTGATTTTTGACAAAAACATCTAGGTCATCCGGATTTTGAAAGATGACACTTGTATTGAGAAGGCTGAAGCGATAAAGCATCATGACAAGCATACGCAAAAAAGAACTGGCATCTGCAAAAATATACCCAAGACCAGTAATGGCATTGACGATATGTGGAACACCACTTAACCTGGCAGCTATCGAGCCATATAATACAGGTTTGATCGTAAAAAAATGGACGAGGTGGGGCTTTTCGCGACGGAAAATCACCGCTAACCGGGTAATTGTCATCAACTCGGCAAATGGATTCATCCCTTTGCGTTCGAGTGGCAAAAGCAGGCAGCGAAAGCCATCGTTTTCAAGAAATTTTACGTAGTTTCCGGGTGGTGAAAGCAAGATTACTTCATCGCCGCGCGCGCGTAAGGCGCGGGCAAGAGGCAGGCGATAGTTATAAAGGTACCAATCTGTATTAGCGAATAATAAAACTTTCACAATTTTGTCTCATCAAGCCAGGCCTCAAACATTAAAATATTCCATAATTCATATTGCCAATTTCTTATGCCAGTTTGGTGTTCGCGCCATTTTTGCAGGATGGCAGCGGGGTGAAAGTAACCTTCCTGCTGTAAGCGATTCTCGTTCAACAGGTTCTCGGTCCAAGAACGCAACGGACCCCGTAACCAAGTGTCAATGGGGACACCGAAGCCCATTTTGGGGCGATCGATCATTTCGCGCGGAACGTGGCGGTATAAAACTTGACGTAAAATCCACTTTCCCTGGCCGTCGCGAATTTTCATTTTAAGCGGCAGTTTCCAGGCAAGTTCCACCGTTTCATGATCATCCAGGAAGGGAGCGCGTGCCTCAAGGCTCGTACCCATGCTTGCACGATCTACCTTGGCGAGAATGTCATCAGGCAGGTAGGTGACCATATCCAGCGACATCATTTTTTCACTGAGTGTGGGCGTATTAATCCAACGCGCTGGGTCTGTTATAGAGGTGAGTGGTTCTTTGCCTTCAATGACAATCTCAGATGGATTCTTCCACTGAGAAACCAGATCTAGAAAGATGGCTTCAGGATTCGGCGAAGCCAGAATATTCGCTAATTTGTAAACTTTGTCACCTGGATTTGGAAATCCACTTTTATTAAGGATGGTACTCCAAGCTTGAGGAGAAACAGCCAATACACCTTTTGCTATCCTTTTTCGCAGGGAGGCAGGCGCCCAGCCAACAGTGTTCCACAACCTGGATGTCCAAAAGTAGCGATTGTAGCCTGCAAACAGCTCATCTCCTCCATCGCCGGAGAGGCTTACGGTGACATGTTGTCGCGCCAATTGTGATACCAAAAATGTAGGAATTTGAGACGGGTCGGCAAAAGGTTCATCATAAAGGGATGGCAAACGCGGGATGGCAGCGCGAGCTTCGGCAGGGCTGATGTATAACTCAGTATGATCAGTGTGCAAGTGGCGCGCGACTTCCCTGGCATGCCCAGCTTCATCAAATCCGGCTTCGTTGAAGCCAATGGTGAAAGTACGTACGGGGCGGCTGCTCTGTTTTTGCATGAGAGCCACAATTGTGGATGAGTCGATTCCGCCTGAAAGGAAGGCTCCGAGTGGCACATCAGCGATCATACGCAGGCCGATGGAACGGGTAAGCTGGTTTTCGAGGGCGTCGATTGCCTCAGTCTCGTTGCCTGGAAAGGGTTGGGCGAACCCTTTTTCTACTGTTTCGCGGACAGACCAGTAGGTTTCAAGGTTGTCTTTGTTTGTAGGATGTTCAGGTGGCAAGCCTGGTAAGATGGTGAGGATACTGGCAGGAGGAAGTTTGTTTATCCCCTGGTAGATGGTGTGGGGTGCGGGGATATAACCATAGCGTAAGAACAAAGTCAGTGCGCTGCGATCGACTTGAGGATAAAAATCTGGATGCGCACGCAAGGCCTTTAATTCCGAACCAAAAAGGAAAGTTTTACCAGCCCAGCCATAGTAAAGGGGTTTGATGCCCAGTCTGTCGCGAACGAGGCTTAGCGATTGTTCCTGGCGATCCCAGAGGGCGAAGGCGAACATGCCATTGAACCGTTGGACAGCTGGAGCCAACCCCCACTGGCGAATCGCGGCTAACATGATTTCTGTGTCGGATGTTCCACGAAAACTGTGACCCAGTGCAAAAAGATCTTCGCGGAGGCTGGCAAAATTGTAAATTTCGCCATTAAAGACAATTACGAAGCGTCCATCTGGGGAAAGCATGGGTTGGTGACCGGTTTGCGAAAGGTCCAGGATGGCGAGTCTTCGAAAGCCTAAAGCGATGCCAGTTTCAGCATCGATCCAAGCTCCGCTGTCATCTGGTCCGCGGTGTTGAATACGATCACTCATTCGCGTGATGAGATCAGCAAGCGTATGGGTGTGAGATGAATGGGTTGTATCAATGAAGCCAGTGATTCCGCACATAGGTGAGATTATACCTGTCCGCTGGATGGTTCTTGGGTTAATTTTTTATAAAGGGTATTGTATGATGATATCATTTTGTTTATACTGAAATTCGATTCGATGCGTAAGCGAGCGATTTTGCCCAGCTGGGCGCGTTCTTTCCTGGATAATTCTGACATCCGCAATAGAGAATTTGCCAAAGCGACTGAGTCTCCAGATGGGACGCTAAACCCTGAATCAGCAATCAGGTAGGTCGAGTCGCCGACGTTTGTGACCACGCAAGGTTTTTCGCATGCCATCGCTTCGGCAACCACGTTGGGGAAGCCTTCACCTGTTGATGATGATACAAGCATATCTAAGGCGTTATAAACGGCAGGCATGTCTGTGCGTGAGCCAGCCCAAAGTAAGTTGGTCAGACCAAGGTTAGCGGCGATACACTTTAATTCGCATAGATATAGGTCTGGTCCTTCGCCGATACAGACCAAGCGGACTTTTGGGTTTTGCTTTTGAAGAATAGCGGCGGCATTTAATAAAGTGGGGTGATCTTTTTGCGGGCTAAGCCTTCCAACATGACCAATCAGAATTTCATCTGGCGCAATATTCCACTCCTGGCGTATTGTTTGTCCGGATTCCGGGTTAGGCGCAAAGCGGGTAACATTAATCCCGTTTGGAATATAGATCCATTCTTTTGGATTGTAACCTAGCCTGGTATGCACATGCTGACCGGCGCGTGAGTTGACGATCACGGCATTGGGTAATCTGGAAAATAGGGCGCAAATACGCATCACCAGTCCGGATAATATGCGATATTGAGAAAAGTCCAATTCGGCGATGCGGATATTCCAGACGAGACTGCTGACCCTGCAGAGCTTTGCTGCGAGCAAACCGAGCAAATCTGCATGATATAGCCATGTTTGTAAAATGGAAGGTTGCCACTGCTTGATCAGGAGAAGTAGTTGTCGAATTCCGCGCAAAGTTGGCCGCCCAGGCGGCATGCCAAGCGAATTTACCGGTATTCCCATAGCAATCATTTTTTCACCTACCGGGCCAAGCGGGATCATGCACACGACCCGCATTTCAAATAGTTCCCGATCCATCTCTTCCAAAAGATGTAATAGCGCCATTTCAGCGCCGCCGGTGTTGAGGCCAGTGATCAAGTGTAATATGGTTATCCGTTTCATTCTGATCCAAGCACTTGCTGGATAAGTTCCTGGTAGGCGTCAGTTGCGCTATCAATTGAGAATGCGTTTGCGCGTAGTTTGAGATTTACGTTTGATTGCGCTGTGCTCAGGTTCTTAACAATAGCTGCTGCTAATGCGTCTGCATTGCCCACTGGCACTAAATCCCCAAATTTCCCGTTTTCCAATATTTCTGCAGGGCCACTGATACAATCCGTTGAGATGACCGGAGTGCCACAAGCCATGGCCTCAATCAAAACGGTTGGCAAGCCTTCGTATAGCGATGACAATACGAAGAGATCACTTTTTGATATCCATGCGAAGGGATTTTCCACAAACCCAGGCAAATCGATATCATTTTGAAGCCCGAGCCCATGAATGGTTGCTTGAAGGTTTTTACGCTCTGGTCCTTCCCCAAGGATAATCAAGCGACAGTATTTGAGCTTTTTTGCATTTTGAAAAGCCAGGATGAGAGTTTTAAAGTCCTTTTCTTTTGCTAAACGGCCAACAGAGATGATCACAGGCCATTCTTTATTACTTAACCATGGGTGAACCACTTGCATTTCAGCGAAAATTGGCAAATTACGAGGGATAACCGGATTGTAAATACAAACTACTTGCTGCGGATCGAGATTTATTGTTTTTAGAAGTTCTGTGCGGATGCCATTTGAAACCGTCACCACTTTATCGGCGAGTGGATATACGTTTCGGGAAATTTGAAACAACATTTTTTCTTTTAACGGTGGCTGGTTGGAAAGAACTTGTGACCAATTGCTATGTTCAGTAATAATGATAGGTATGGAGGTGGCGCTGAGTTTTTTTGCGATAATTGCTAAAGTGTTGGCGTTTTCCACAGCACTTAATAGAATATCAGGTTTTTCTGTGCGCAAGTATTTGATTAGCTTGAAAAGAGAGAAAAAAACCGAACTCGATTGCAAGTTGATGACGTTGATTTTTTTATCGAGCAAGGAAAAATAATTACCAAATGCATTGGCTAAAACCAAATCAATGTGAATTCCGCGTGCAACAAAACTGTTTGCCAGTGTGACAAATATTCGTTCGGCGCCCCCTCCGGTAAGTGAAGGTAAGAAGAGTGCAAACTTTTGGATTTTCATCTGAAGATCATCCAATTTTTTGGTGTGGGATCAGGAATTCGGGCAGGGGGGTACCCGGTTTAAACCGACGAGTATGGTAGAAAGGTTCGTTCATTTCTAGTATGCGGTAGATCCAAGCCACTAGAGGCGAGGCCCAGAACAAAGTCAGGTTGCGCTTTGCTTTTTGGGCATATGGACCCTGGGCCAAAGCAGATTTTTGTAGTTCCGTGCGGTAATCTTTCCAGCGACCTATACGTAATAAGGCGAGTGCGCGTGCATAATGGATAGCGGCCTGACGTTCTTCGGGTTTGGATTCGTTGGGATTTGAATTAATGATGAGATCGTATTCACTCGTCCAGTTCGTGATTTCGAATCCGGCTTTAATTCTTTCAAAATGAAGATTTACGATGAGTTGATTGAGCGCTTTTTGGCGCATGGTTGAGCCTGTGTTTATGCCGCCAATCGAGCGCCAATAATAATATTGAACTTGCGTAACCATGCCAAGCTTGGTTTTCTCACTCAATCTGAGCCACAAGTCCATATCTTCAGAAAGAGACCCTCTATAGCCGCCAGTATTTCGAAACAAGTCTGCCTGCATCATCACTGAACCATGTGTAAACGGATTAAGCCCTTTTAGCAAATAATCAAGGATGAGCTGATGTTTGTCAGGTATTTCGTAAGAAAAGAGCGGCCCCAAGACATTTTCAATATACCAGACCCAAGTTCCACAAAGTCCAATATGAGGATTATTCTCCAGATATTGCACCTGAAGTTCGAAGCGTGTCGGAGCACTGGCATCATCCGCATCCTGGCGGGCCAGGTATTTTCCGCTGGCGAATTCAGCAGCTCGGTTCAGTACCTTTCCCAGGGCTCCCGCATTGGGTTGGTGAATAACACGGATACGCGTATCGCTTTGGGCGTATTCATCAAGCATGTTCCCAGAGCCATCTGTCGAGCCATCATCGATCGCAATCACTTCGAAGTCAGTCAAGGTTTGTGCGCGAATACTCTGGATTGCCCGCGGCAAATCCAGAATTGCATTGTAAACGGGCAGAAGAACAGATATAAGAGGCATTGTTATCCCAATAGGCAATCAAAAACTTCGCGGTGTTTTTGTATGTAGATTTCGAGTCTTAACTTTTCAAGTGCACATTGGCGTGCAGCTTCTCTGTAACGAGTATAGTCTTCCCAGATTTGGAGAGTTGCTTTGGCCATTTCTTGGGGATTAGGAAAATTAATTTTATCCCAACTTGGTTCAACAGGAATGCCAATGCCTGCATCAAAACTTACAAGTTCAGGTGAGCCGCCACTTGCTGAATACACTACCGGTAGTCCACAAGACATGGCTTCGCCGATTAAACCCGGCGATGCATCTTGAAATTGGGTGTGAATCAAGATGTCTGCCTTTTGAAATATTGCCAGCGCGCCTTCCTGAGAATATTGACCAGTAAATTCGACACTTGTCTGAATATCTAGTTTTTTTGCCAGGGAAAGAGCCTGTTCCTTGGCAATGGATTGGTTTTCCCCCCAGAGTTTTCCGGTGACGATTAATCTTGCACCTGGGAGATAAGTCAGAACGTGTCGAAGAGTTTGCGCTGCTATTTCGAAACGGTAAAAAGAAAACTGATTACCCCCGAGTAACAGAATTGGGGCAGTCCGATATGAATGGTTTTGAGATGGGCAAAAATAATCGACATCGACCGGGTTGTATACTACAGCAGAGGGTGTATCTTTTATTCCCAGATAAAGTTCAGCACTGGTTTTGCAGAATTTGCTCTGATAGATAATGAAATCAGCGAGGTCATATGTCTCGCGCTGTTTCATATTGGATATCTTCCAACCAGGGCCATACCAACCGGGATAGGCCACGCCATTTTGATTAATAACAATTTTTACCCCTAGTTTTTTAGCCATTTGGACGATTTCGGTTTTTCCGGGGTGATCCAGGCTGCTGACTGAATAGAGAAGACTAGCATTTGGAAATTGGTGAGGGAAAGACTCTGCTAAAAAGGTCAATTTTACGGCGCCACCGTGTGAGATTTCAGTTCTTAATGGTGGGCGATCTGGAAAATGATGGGTTAAATAACAAACTGAAAGCCCGCGAGTAGGATTTAAATGGGATGCGGATTGTTCAGCGCGTTTGCGTACAGGAAGGGTACGCAAAGAACGTACATATGGCAGCAATGGTCCAAGTACAGTTCTCAAACCTTTTTTTAGAAGTACCTGGAAAGCTGCCTGCCTTCTGCGCATAAATTTTCCTAATCAGGTTTCTTGGTAGATGATGATGGAACTTGCTTCTTCCACTTCACTTGGGAGATTTGGGGAATATTCGAGGGCACAGGTTTGCTATATTTAAGTATTCCATTCCACAAATCCTTTCATGAAGTCTCGCCACAGAGGTAGTTGAGCGGAATAGGCATTGGCTTGCGCCGTGATACGTCCTTGTTGAATCACGGGATCAAGCAGTGGGCCTTGGTTCTGGTAAACATGGAGTGCCCAGTGTGCCAGGCTGTCAACATCATCAACAGCCACCATCCAGCCGTTTTGTTCGTGCTTAACAAGATCTATAGCCTGGCCAACCGAGGTGGTAACGAGAGGCACACCGGAAGCCATTGATTCGAGCACTGCTTTGGGGCCACCTTCCTGACGGGAAGTCACAAGATATAAATCCAAAACTTGAAAAAGTCGACCCACTTCTGGATAAGGCCGTTGGGTGAGGTGCAGATAAGGGATATTTAGGCGCTCGAGACCGGCTTTGACGAAACCACGGGCAGGGCCGACTAACAAGACGAAAAGCTCAGGAATCGAAGTCTTTAATTTTTCCAAAGTGTAGAGCAGGGTATCCGGTCCTTTAACCAGTTTCGGTTCCAGCCCATCACCCCAACCGGTTCCATCTTTTTGGAAGGAGCCAATGACAAATGCTTTTTCTGGAATTCCCAGTTGTGTTCTTTGGCGCTGGCGGAGCTCATGGTCACGGAAACGGAAAAACGAAAGATTGATCCCAAGTGGAATTTGGAATACCTTATCAGGATCGATACCGCTCTGCATGACAAATTTATACATCGCGGTGTGAGTAACTTGAACCCGCTGGATACGATCATGGTGTTGGCAGAGTGCCAAAAAAACTGGGTCTGGTTCAGAATTTGGCACAACCGGTACCCCCTGAGGATAAGAGAAACCGATGCGGTGAGGCAGGTGAATCCAATCATCGTTATTGCTGATGGTTTGTGCGCTGGCGAAAAATAGGGACTGATGGGAGGCTGTATGTTTCCAAATACGTCCCTGTGTCTTGATTCCAAGGCTGGTGGCGACCTGACGAAGCTCGTGAATATCCCAGTCCAGTGACCAGCCCCCGCCATCGCCTGCTAAAATCAGCCTTGAATAGGGCGGCCAGGTGCTACTCAGCACTTTTATACCTTCTTTGATCAATTTAATCGATCCATTTTTCATATTTCACATCAATTCTAAAAATTTCAAATATTGTTCGACAACATCTTGTAAACCAGGAATATTAATCTTTGATTGAAATGCCTCGTAGGTATCAGTCAATAACTGGAGTTTAGCGGGAATTTCCTCTGGTGAATCGAAGGCCAAGCCAGCTTGCCCAACAATTTCTGGATGCCCACCACTATTGAGAAATAATGCTGGCAGTCCGCACGTGAGGGCTTCAATGAGAGAATTGGAACAAGGGTCGTTTTTGCTGGCAGTAATGTAAATATCGTTTTCGCGCAAATATTTTGCCAATTCCAGAGATGGGACAGGGGGAATTTGACGAATATTTTTAAATACCACGGGTGAATTTCCCACAAAGGTGAATTCAAAGCGGTTCCAATCCAAATGATCGTCGAGCCAGGAGTAAACTGAGGCTCCCTTATTGGGGTTACCTGACCAACTTGTGGCGATCACGCGAATCTTGCGATCACGCGAAAATTGGAGGTGGCCTTCGCGATGAAAAATGAAGGGATCTGCCGCATTTAGAATAAGCACAGGGTTCTTGAATTCGAATCCCATTTCCAGGTGCTTTTGCAGACTGTATTGCGATTGAAAAATTGTTTTATCTGCAAATTCGCGATTCATTTCAAAAATTTTGCGGTCAATACCTTCTTCGCGGCCTCGGATGATCCCGACTGGTCCATCCACGCGGTGAACATAAACCACTGAATCGCGGCGTAAACGGTGTAAGCGGCGTTCATCGAAATTAAAAGCATTGAATAGACAGGCGCGAGTTGTACGGGAGATAATATTGTTTTCAACTCCAAAGCCATGCTGTTCGGCTCCAGCCAGGAAAGCGCGCATAAATTGATGACCACCACCGGTAGGTGGGGGAACGAATTGATGAAATAGTGACAGATCTGCGTGCTGGAATTCTCCCAGAACGCGTGCTAATATATCGTCTGCTAAATGAAACCCGTCTTTAATCATTTGACGAAAAGAAGTTTGGTTGAGGTTGGCGGTCATTTATTTTCTCTTAGGCCTATAACTTCTCTGCCACTACCAAGAGCATGTGACCAAGCTGACTGTTCACATAAGGAATATGGTCACTCAGCTTTTGGATGACCTTGCTGAGCAATGTTCCAGATCTTGTTACCCACCCTATTTCTTGTCGTAAAGTCTTACGATGGTCATAAGTGTATATTTTTAGAATTTTATAACCGGCACTTTCTAGAATGCTGCAAAATTCGTTGCGGGTGAAGGCTTGTTGGTAAAAATCCAGTCCGGAGATATCATCTTGATACGCACCCTGCCTGACTCGCCATTGTCTTAGGGAATGAAAGGAAGGTACCGATATAAGTAGCCTTCCGCCAACCTTTAATGCTCTGGTGATTTCATTCACAAATGGTTCTGGGCCGGCTTTGCGATGCTCAACCACCCCCAGGGAGATGATTGCATCACAGGTGGAGTTTGCCAGGCAAAGATTAGTGATATCTCCTCCAAAGTAGGGGGCAGGGATGATTTGATTTGCTCTTCGTAAGCTGTCGACGGCGTAATCTATGCCCATGCAGTTATATCCGCGCGCGCGAAGCGCCACAACCCACTGACCGGTACCACAGCCTGCCTCAAGGACCAAGCCTTTTTTTGGAAGATAACTCGAAAATGGTTTTTCGAAATAGCCAAGCGTACCTTGCGTATAGGGAAAATAAAACTGCTGTGTGAGTCCTGTCAGCCATTGCGCATCCCAAAATGAAGGGTCAGTTTTTTTACTATAATAAGCCAGCCGGCCGTTTTCCACACGGCGATTGCCATCCTTGTTTCGGCTCATTTTGTGACCCTTAGAAAATATCCAGTCGCATATTTCGTCCATGCGGCAGGTTGTCGGGCGAAAATATTGAGGTCGTGGGTACATAGTAACCTGGACAAATTAATTAATAAAAATCGCAACACGCCCCGAAAAGGTCGAAACCCTGGAAGAGATGGCAATCCAATCTCCAACAACATTCCGATTGTGCCCCAATAACCACCCATTCGGAGAATTTCAATGGTTGTAAAGGCGGAAAACAAGTGGCGAAGACCATCTTCTGTGTACCTTTGAAAATCGAATGGGTCGGCGTGCACTGGAAATAAGAAGGGGGTTGAAACGAATGCAACACCGCCAGGTTTTAAAAGGCGAAATATCTCCCCAACGCATTTTTGGGGATCTGGCAAATGTTCCAGTACTTCAGTGCACAAAATACTATCGCAAAACTCAGATTTGCAAGGCACTGCGGTAACATCTCCAAAAACATTGGGCACAGTATTTTGATCAAGATTAATGTACCACCAGTTTTTATTTTGATTGTCTGGTGGATTAAATTGACCACGCTTCTTCAGCCGTTTACCTCCCAAATCAACAACTGTACCCACCATTTCGGTAACAAAATGGGTTAGGCAGTAATCAAGCCATAGGCGACGGTAAGTAACGTAATCCTTACTCCAGATTTTGGAAGTCTGTGGTTGAGAAAATTCTTGCATTGGTTGGGCTCGTATAGTTTATTTTTCGGATGAAGAATTAAGGTTAATTACCAATCGACAGCCTGGATCTGCCCGCAAAGAGTTGGATAATTTTACGCATAATTTTTTGTTTGATGTTTTCTGGTAAATCCTTTGGTTGATTAATTACTGATAAAGTATAAGAAGTGCAAAGCATTTTAAACCAGGACATAAAAAATGAATTGAATAAATAATCCCGGTTTTTCTTTTTATGATTGGCCATGTTGTCAGAATCATTTCCTCGCTCGAACTCCATAATATATTTGCTCGACCTGTATTGGTCCGAAAGAAATGCAAAGGATTTTTGGCCGATGGTATCAGAAAACTTACCGCAGGTTGCGAGAAGACTATAATTTCCGAATCCTATGCTGAGCCGAAATTTGTCCCAAAACACTTCAAAAGAGCCCATTTTGTCCAAAGTCTCACGATTGGTCACAAAAAAAGAGCCTCGAACGATGTCATGCTCAAAATTCGCGGAAGGCGGTTTCCAAGCTGAATGGGCATAATAGGGCAAATGAGTACGTGGCCAGTCGCGTTTGTCAAAGGGACGTCCGTTCCCAACGAGGCTGAAACCGTTTCTTAGAAGCTCAAGACAGGGTTCCACGAAGTCGGAATTAAGGATATTGATGTCATCGTGCATAAAAAAAACATATTCATAGGATCTCCAAATATTGGTTTCCAGAAATTGTTGAAAACAACCCCAGTCGTAGCCAAAATTTGGTTTCAGAAGGATACTTTCAGGGGGGAAGCTCTCTTGGATTATGGCGGGAAGATCGTTTTTTGATTTGTGACAGACAATGAATATATCGATGTTTGGGATATCTTTAATTCTGGAATAAAAATTAGTTGGGAAATGCCAACCCGTGACACAAAAAGCAATTTTGTTCTTCATGAAAAAGCCTATTCGATTTATGTTTGCCCGCCGGCAAATATACAGATATTTGAAACAGGAATGGAAAACACCCGGACTGTTTTGAAAAATATGCAATGTTTCCAGTTACATTTCTGGTAAATCCTGGCTGGATGTTTTCGCTTCAAGGCGCCATTCCCCATTTACAAGACAAATGCCCTGGTTGCTGAGTGGGACGCGGCCACTTCCATAGAAATCGCCTTCGGCGACCATCATTGTGATCGCACCAACAACATCATCGGCCTTAATTTCGTTTACTTTGATCCCACAATTCAGTTGATACAATGCAGCCGGTAAGGGGATGTGAGGTATACGGCAAATAAAAACACCTGCTGGAGGTACTTTTACAAAGCCGCTGCCCATAATTCGGGTTGTTTGTGAGAAAACCTGAATACCGAGTTGAGTGTATATTTGAAGACCCACATGAACATAGCCGTTCACATAATCTGGGGCTGCCTCATAGGAAAAGCAAATATCAATTGTTTGACCAGATTGAATGACCTCAAGCCGGTGTCCATCGATATCTTGAAATTCGACACCTACAATTCGCAGCATTCCATTTCCGGAACGCTGTTCATAATCCTGCAGAGAGGTTTTTTTCTCGCGGAAATTTTCGAAATATTTTGCAATTGCTTCAGTCTGGGTGCCGACAAAATCGACGCAGCCATTATCGAGCACGACACCTTTTTGGCATAAACTTTCTATAGCGGCCATATTGTGACTAATAAAAAGAATTGTGCGACCCTCGTTCGCGACATCCCCCATCTTGCGCAGGCATTTATTCTGAAAAGCAATATCGCCAACCGCCAGTACTTCGTCTACTAATAAAATTTCGGGTTCCATATGGGCGGCTACGGCAAAGGCAAGTCGGACATACATTCCACTGGAATAATATTTTACTGGAGTATCAAGGAACTTTTCAACTTCAGAAAAACTTACAATCTCGTCGAATTTGCGATTAATTTCTACTCGCTTCATTCCGAGAATGGCTCCATTAAGAAAAATATTTTCACGCCCGGTAAGTTCTGGGTGAAAACCAGTGCCGACTTCCAGGAGTGAACCTACGCGTCCATGCAATTCGACTCTCCCGGTGGTCGGTTTGGTAATACGCGATAATATTTTAAGCAGCGTACTTTTACCAGCACCATTACGACCAATAATCCCGATCACGTCGCCGTGGTTGACTTCGAATGACACATCATTTAATGCCCAAAAGGAATTATTGGCTATTTGGCGTTCGCCTCGCATCCAACGTAGCGGTTTTCCAGCGGCTGCAATGATGCTTTCCCGAATGGTCTTATACGAAGCACGCTGACCGCCAATTCGGTAACGCTTGCCCAATTTATTAACGGAAATCGCAATTTTACTCATGTAGGATGATACCCTGGGGAAAAGATAATTAAACTGGCAATTATGTGAATGTAAACTAAACCATTAATAAATTTACGGATGGTTATGGTTGCAATGTTTTTATTAGATTACGTCCGCAAAAGTGTCTTCCATGCGTTTAAAGTAAACCAACCCGCTGATGAGCAACAGAAGAATGATGCTGGATGAGACCCAAACTAACCCGCTAATACTACTCCCCTGGCCTAAAAGTGCCCAGCGGAATCCTTCGATTACGCCGGTCAAGGGATTGAGTGCGTACAACAATCGCCATTTTTCGGGAATGAGGTTGCTTGAATAAGCAACTGGTGTGGCATACATCCAGAATTGAGTTAAAAACGGAACAACGTAACGTACGTCGCGATATTCCACATTTAGTGCAGATAGCCATAAGCCCACTGCTAAAGCACTGACAATGGCCAATAATAAGAAAAATGGCAAGCTTAGTATCCGGGATGTAATCGGAATGTGATAAAAAGCCAGCATGCCCAACAAGACCAGGAAGGATACCGCGAAGTCCAATAAAGCAGGAAGCACTGATGCAAATGGAATTACCAGCCGAGGAAAGTAAACCTTGCTCACCAGGCTTTGGTTCCCGACCAATGAGTTGCTTGAGTTTGTCAATGCAAATGCAAACAATTGCCACGGCAGCAAAGCTGTATAGGTAAAAACCGGATAGGGTATCCCTTCGGAAGGTAGTTTGGCTAAGTTACCGAAAATAATACTAAAGACCACCATTGTCAGGAGCGGTTGCAAAATTGCCCAGGCTACGCCTAATAAAGTTTGTTTGTAGCGAACCTTGATATCGCGCCAGGTTAAGAAAAACAGGAGTTCGCGGTAGTGAACCAGATCAATAAGTTCAAGCGAGAACCAATTACGCTGAGTGTCAATTACCAGGGTCGGTTTTTCAGATATTTCATTCATTCGTCAAAATTAACCAATACCTTTAGGGTGGGAACCATCGTTGGATTGTATCATGAGACTATTGCCTAGATTTTTTTATTGCTAGTATGACTCCACTGCAAAAAGGATGCGATAAAAGTCATCCAAATTGCACTCTCCTC